>DASTPZ010000053.1:0-7954 GCA_035761965.1 Flavisolibacter sp.
ATACGACCTGAAAATCATTCCCTCGTATTATCAAAACTCCACAACCCACACCTCACTTCTTCAACGAAGCCATATCGATCACGAACCGGTATTTTACATCGCCTTTGAGCAGGCGTTCGTAGGCCTCGTTGATCTGGTGGATGCCGATCAGCTCGATATCCGATACAATATTGTGCTTGCCGCAAAAATCAAGCATCTCCTGGGTTTCGGCAATGCCGCCGATCATAGAGCCGGAGAAGCTTCTGCGGTAGGGGATAAGACTGAACGCCGCCACGGGGAGCGGGTGCTCGGGCGCGCCTACCAAAACGAGGGAACCGTCAACCCTCAGCAGGCTTAGATAACTATTGATATCGTGCTGAGCGGAAACAGCATCCAGCACAAAATGAAGCCTGCCCGCATAACGCTTCATCTGTTCTTCATCTTTCGACAATACCACGTCATCCGCGCCGAGGCGCCTGGCATCTTCCACTTTTGAGACAGAAGTGGTGTATACGATCACCTCCGCTCCCATGGCTTTAGCGATCTTAACCGCCATATGCCCGAGACCGCCAAGCCCGACAACCCCTACCTTCTGTCCGGGGCCTACGTTCCAGTGCCTGAGGGGAGAATAGGTTGTGATGCCCGCACAAAGCAAGGGCGCTGTTGCTGCCAGGTCGAGGTTTGTGGGTACATGCAAAACGAATTCTTCGGTCACGACGATGCTCTCCGAATAACCGCCATAGGTTTGCGTTCCCAGGTATCTATCGGGTGAATTATAGGTTTGTATGCTTCCCTGCTCACAATATTGCTCCAGTCCCTCCTTGCAGTACTGGCAATCGCGGCAGCTATCGACCAGGCAGCCTACCGCGGCCAGGTCACCCACCTTGAATTTGGTAACATGGTCGCCAATGGCTGTTATCCTGCCTACGATCTCATGCCCAGGCACACAGGGGTATACCGTCCCATGCCATTCATTTCTTACCGTATGAAGATCGGAATGACAAACCCCGCAATAAAGTATATCGATCTCCACGTCATGCGGCGCGGTCATTCTTCTTTTGATGTTCAATTGCTGCAGGGATGCATCTGCCGCTTCGGCTCCAAATGCCCTGATGTTTTTTGCCTTTACTGCAGTACCGCCTTCTGCCGATGTCCGGATCGCTTCCATATTATTGTTCTTTATTGATGAGGTAATTGAATTTTTACAACTGGTATTGCCCGTTGAACCCCACAACAACCGTACGAGCTTTTCGTTTAATGGTAAATTTCGTTTCCTCCATTTTTGCAATGGATCAGTCAAACAGCAATCTGCGCCTGCGCTTCTTGCTGTCTAATTAATACAAGATAAATGCGGATCTTATTCTGGGCTCAAGGATAAAATACGGCTCTTCTTAACCGTTATATGGCATCGCAGTGGATGGATGGCGGCCACGATCTCTTCCTTACTGCCTGAGATGCGGGCCACGCGGCCGCTCTTTCGACGCTGACCGCAGGCCATGCAGGAAAGATCACTACCTATTCGCCCGCATTGGAAGCAAAAACCTTGTTGCGCGCCATAAGGCAACCGCCGATCACGCCGGCCTTTTCGCCGAGCTTCGAGAGCTTGAGCTGGGAGTCGTTGTTGACAAGACTGAGGGAATATTTGTTCAGGGCGCTTTTAAGCGGCAGACGCATGTAGTCGCCTGTTTGGGCAAGGGTTCCGCCAAGGATCACAAGCTCGGGGTTGAAGATGTTGATGAGCACCGCCAGGCCCTTCCCTATCTTTTCACCCACCTGCGCAATCAGTTCGATGGCCAGCACATCATCGTTTTGTGCGGCTTCAATGATATCCTGCAGCTTGATGTCTTCGATGTCGTTTTCTTTTTGCAGCAGCTGCGAGGAAGAGCCGGTCTTGAGCTTTTCCCTGAACATGCGTACCAGCGCGCTGCCCGAGGCCTCGGTTTCGAGACAGCCTTTTTTGCCGCAGTGGCAGATGATCTCGTTGGTGAAAAAAGGTATGTGGCCGAATTCCCCGCTAAAGCCGGATTTACCATAATACACCTTTCCATCAACCAAGATACCCAGGCCTATGCCATAGTCCATGTTCACGAACAGCACATTCCTTTCATTGTTCACCACACCCAGGTAAAACTCACCATAGGCCATGGCCCTTGAGTCGTTCTCCAGGAAGGTGCGGATGCCGAGCCTCGATTCGAGAATGGAAGCAAGCGGCTCTTCGTGAAAATGAAAAAAGCTGTAGCTGTAACCGCTGGCATTGTTGATGCGTCCCGAGAGGTTCACACCGATGGCGAGTATCTTTTCCCTTTCCACCGGCAGCTCGTCCAGGAACTCCTGGATGATGGAAAGAAGCGATTCGAACGAAGCATTCGTATTTTCAAGGGTATAAGGAATGTCTTCCCTCATGGTTACCAGGTTCTTCTTAAAATCCAACAGGCCTATATTAATGCTGCGCTTCTTTACATCCACGCCTACAAAAAAGGCGGCCTCAGCCACCAACCCATAGAGATTGGCCCTGCGTCCACCTGTAGAATTCACCTTACCATAATCTTTTATCAGACCGTCCTGTATGAGCTCGTTTACCAGGTTGATGATTTTTGGTGTGCTGATATTCAGTGCCTTGTTTAAATCTGCTACAGTCGTATTGCCAAACTCATCAAGGTAAGAAATGATCGCCCTCTTGAGCGATTTGTTCTTGTAGGCAACACCAAGCGCATTTTCATCTGAAAATACCTCCAAAAGCAGTTTTGACATGGTTCACTGTTTATGTAAAAATCGGTGAAAGTTTTTTCCCGCAAAAAGGTCAAACGGCAAACTAAATTAATTTTTTAAAAAAGTATTTGGTAATTATTAAAATTATTACAAAATTCGATCTTTAAAATGCTGCTACATGGATCAACTGCTTACTGCGCCTCCTGATTCACTTCATGAACTTTCCCCTTTTGCAGCGCAATACCGTACCGAGCTGGTTGACAATATCCTTCCCTTTTGGCTCAGGCATAGTCCCGACCAACTAAATGGCGGCTATTTTACCTGTCTCAACCGCGACGGCAGCATTTACGATACCGATAAATTCATGTGGCTCCAGGGCAGGCAGGTCTGGTGCTTCAGCTATATGTACAATAACCTGGAAAAACGCCAGGAATGGCTGGATATGGCCCTTCACGGTGCAGGTTTTATGCAGAAATGGGGAAGGGATGCCGAAGGCAACTGGTATTTTTCCCTCACGGCGGAAGGCAAGCCCCTGGTTCAGCCCTATAATATCTTTAGCGACTGCTTTGCCACCATGGCCTTTGCTTCGCTGGACAAGGCCCTTCCCTCCGATCTTCATAAGAACATAGCCCTTCAAAGCTTTGAGAACATTCTTAAAAGACGGCACAACTGGAAGGGACAGTACAATAAAGCCTTTCCGGGTACGCGTCCGCTCAAGAACTTCAGCCTGCCCATGATCCTCTCTAACCTTTCGCTGGAGCTCGAGCACATCATCGGCGGGGCCAGAGTGGATGAGCTAGCAGGTGAGGTGGTTGAAGAGATCATGGAAGTTTTTTACCAGCCCGAGCTTGGCGTGGTGCTGGAGAACGTATCGCCCGATGGCCGTTTCTGCGATTCTTTCGAAGGCCGCCTGCTCAACCCAGGGCATGCCATCGAAGCCATGTGGTTCATTATGGACCTGGGCAAGCGCATGAATGATATGTCGCTGATCCGCAAAGCCTGCTCCATCATGCTCGATACGCTGGAAGCGGGATGGGATAAGGAATACGGCGGCATCTTCTATTTCCTCGATGTAAAGGGCGCGCCCCCGCAGCAGCTGGAATGGGACCAGAAGCTCTGGTGGGTTCATGTGGAAGCCCTCGTAGCCCTGGCAAAAGGTTACAAGCTGACCGGAGACGAGCGCTGCGCCCGCTGGTTCGAGCGTGTACATAATTATACCTGGAAACATTTCAAGGACAACGAATATGGCGAATGGTTCGGTTACCTGAACCGCAGAGGCGAAGTGCTGCTGCCCCTCAAAGGCGGCAAATGGAAAGGATGCTTTCATATTCCGCGTTCGCTTTACCAGGTTTGGAAAACCCTGAAATAAGCCGATCCTTTTTATCCGTCTAACCTCTTGGAAACCCCAACCCCGGTCTTTTAACAAACCGGTTATATCGTATGATTCGAGCTTGCTTTTTCATTTTTGCTTGCTTATTGACCGCTGTTGGCAACACTCAAAAAACAGTTGTTACAGACGTATTGGTCATTGGTGGCGGCACAGGCGGCACGGCGGCCGGCATCCAGAGCGCCCGGTCGGGTGTGAGAACAGCTATCGTCGAAGCAGGACCCTGGCTGGGCGGAATGATCTCGGCGGCGGGTGTATCGGCTGTGGATGGGAACCACAGGCTGCCCTCCGGCCTTTGGGCCGAGTTCCGCAGCCGCATCTACCAGGTCTACGGCGGTCCCAGGGCGGTTGAGACCGGCTGGGTCAGCAATACGCTTTTCGAACCACGCATAGCCGATAGCATTTTTAAATCGATGGCAAGTGCTGAAAAGCTGCTTTCGGTTTACCATAACTATTCATTTGTTTCTCTGCGCAAGGCTGCCGGCAAGATTTCTTCTGTGCTGTTCAAAAACAGCAGGACCGGCGAAGCCCTTACCGTACAGGCAAAGGTCTTTATCGACGCCACGGAGCTTGGCGACGTAATGAAGGCAGCGGGTGTTGGTTATGACTTGGGCATGGAAGCCAGCTCGGTCACAGGAGAAAAAGTAGGCGTGACGGCCTCTAATGATATTGTCCAGGATCTTACCTATGTAGCCACACTGAAAGATTTTGGCGCGGGTACAGACCGTACCATTCCCAGGCCCGCCAACTATGACCCTGCCGAATTCGACGGGGCCTGCACCGATTACTACCACGATACATCCCGCAAAGCCCCTAATGTAGATGCTAAAAAAATGCTCGACTACGGCAGGCTGCCCAATAATAAATTCATGATCAACTGGCCGGGATATGGTAACGATACCTACCTGAACATTGTTGAAATGACGGCAGAGCAGCGGGAAAAAGAACTCGTAAAGGCCAAGGAAACGACCCTGCGCTTTGTCTATTTTATCCAGCACCAGCTTGGATTTAAGAACCTGGGACTTGCCGACGATGAATTTCCCACAGCCGACCGCCTTGCGCTCATGCCCTATCACCGCGAAGGCCGCCGTGTGAAGGGCCTGGTCCGTTTTACCATGCGTCATATTGCTGAACCATATACTTATGGCGACCCTCTCCACCGCACGGGCGTATCGGTAGGCGATTATCCCATCGACCATCATCACAGGAAGAACCCGGATGCGCCGCAACACCTGGAATTCTATCCCATTCCATCCTTCAACGTGCCGCTTGGCGCGCTCATACCAAAGGATTTCAATAACCTCATCATAGCTGAAAAAGGTATTTCGGTAAGCAATGTCGCCAACGGCACTACCCGCCTGCAGCCCTGTGTGCTGCTAACCGGTCAGGCTGCGGGCGCACTGGCAGCCCTAAGCGTTTCCCGCAAGCTGTCACCTGGCCAGGTTCCGGTGCGCACCGTGCAGGAGCACCTGCTTAAAGCAAAGGCCTACATCATGCCTTATATTGATGTAACCCCCGACAGCAGGCACTGGGAGGCAGTACAAAAGATCGGGGCCACGGGAATCCTCAAAGGCACCGGCATTCCTTACAAATGGGCCAATCAAACCTGGTTCTACCCCGATTCGGCTGTAAAGGCTGCCGAGGTGATCGCAGGACTGAATGATCTTAAAAAAGGTAATTACATAGCAAAGGGAGATTGGCTGACCATCAGGGAAGCCATAGCGATGGCAGCCCAGCTTAACCCGGCATGGGTTTCAAAAAACAAGGGCGGCAAGCCGCAAACGGCGGCACAGGCAGCCGGACAGGCATGGAGCGGATGGGGACTGAAGGATTTTAACCCGGACCGCAACATCAGCCGCTTGGAGCTCGCCGTACTGTTCCAGAACACTGCCAATCCATTTTCTATGAAAACACCCGATCACAAAGGATATTACAAACCAAAATAAAAACAACAAAACGATTGTTATGAAGAAAAAAGCAATTTGGTTCTGCTGGCTGCTTTGTCTGTTTTTAGGCAATGTTTATGCCCAACAGCGGGTAACCGGCCGGATCACCGATGACAGAGGCAGTGGTGTGGAAGGTGTAACGGTGACCGTTAAAGGAACCACGACTACTTCTGTTTCGGGTTCAAGTGGCGACTTCTCTATTGCTGCCGAAAATGGGCAGCGGCTTGTCTTCTCCTCCGTTGGCTTTAAGGCCCAGGAAGTGGAAGTGACCGGTGGCCAGGTTAATGTTACCCTTGAACGCTCGACCGGCGACCTGGGTGAAGTAGTAGTGGTTGGTTACGGCACACAGCGCCGGGCCGCAGTTACCAGTGCCATCAGCGTTGTTAAAGGCGAGCAGCTGATCAAGCGTCCCCTTGCCTCTACCAGCATGGCCCTGCAAGGCTTTGCGCCTGGTGTGGTGGTGCAGCAGGGCTCCGGACAACCCGGTGCCGATGGTGGCAACATCACCATTCGCGGTATCGGCTCCATTACCGGCAGCTCGGCGCCGCTGATCATCGTGGATGGTGTGGAAGGCGTGAGCCTGAACGATATCGATCCCAACGTGATCGATAACATTACCATTCTTAAAGACGCCGCATCTACCGCCATCTATGGCGTGAGGGGCACTAATGGCGTTATTCTCATCAAGACAAAAAGAGGACAGGCAGGAAGAACTTCGATCGCTTTCAACAGCTTTGTATCGAAGCAGACTCCTACCAATTTTCCCGAGCTCCTGTCTGCAGTGGACAATATGCTGCTGAATAACGAGGCTGTTGCCAATACAGGAGCAACGGTTCTCCCCTACTCCCAGGCGACTATTGACCTGTACAGGACAACCCCGGCCAATAACCTCACGGTTTTTAATACAGACTGGCAGGACCTCATCTTCCAGAACAATGGCCTGCTGCAAAACCACAACGTGATCATCAACGGAGGATCCGATAAGGTAAGCTTCCTGGCTTCGGGTACCTACCTGAACCAGCAGGGCATCATTGTCAACAACAGCTTTAAAAAATACGATCTCCGTATCAATAGCGATGTAAAGGTGAGCAACAAGATCAAATTCATTACCGACCTGTTCTATACAAACGCCACCAATACACAGCCGGCAGGCATGTCGACAACCGAGATCGTGCAAAGAGGCATTTCCATGGCAAGGAACTTCCCCGGCAAGTTTGGAGATGGACTTTATGGCGATGCGGGACAATCGAACAGGATCAACCCGATAGGCGCTGCCGAAGCTTCCGGCTTCAACAAAGCGCAAACACCTACGCTTTCACTGCGTTTTGCACTGAACATGGAAGTATTCAAGAACTTTATCGTAGAAGCATCTTACAACAGCCGCTCTTCTTATACGGAAGCTTATGTTGCAAGGGGCACATACAATTCTTACAATCCCAACCCCTCTACAAACTCCTATGTGTTCGACAGGGTGATCGGTGATTCGACGCTGAGCTATACAAACAGCCGCAGCATCACAAACCAGTACTATGCAGCGGGTACTTATTCCTATAACCTGAGAGACGACCACCAGTTCAAGCTGCAGGCTGGCTTCCAGGGATTGGACAATACCTTTAGCTCAGTTGGTGCATCAAGGGCAGGATTACCTGATCCCAGCCGTCCTTACCTGAACCTGGCTACTTCATCCCAGCAGCCCAGCGTGAGCGGATCGGCTACCGATTATGCCATTGCAGGTTTCTTCGGAAGACTTAACTATGCTTATAAGCAGAAGTACCTGTTCGAGTTTACCGGCCGCTACGATGGCTCATCCAGGTTCAGCCAGCTGCTCGATAAGCAGTGGGGCTTCTTCCCTGGCATGTCTGCCGGTTGGGTAATATCCAACGAGAACTTCATGGACAATGTTGGTTTTATCAATTACGCTAAACTGCGTGCC
>DASTPZ010000054.1:0-5130 GCA_035761965.1 Flavisolibacter sp.
CTCATCGACAGAGAGAAGCCAATCGATCCAGCAGGATCTGCTGGAGCAGCTGAACATGGTAAAGGAGATCCTGGAAAAGGCTATAAAGGTTATAGAGTTTCCGCTGCTTAAGGAAACGATTTTCAGGATCAACAAATATATTGCTGCCGTTTCAGATACCCTGCTCTCCGACGACGAGATTCTCATCTACGATTTTCTGCAGGATGAAGTCGATTCAATGTTTAAGAATCTTCGCCATTCGAAACCGGAGCTTAAAAAATGGATCGATGAATATTTTGCCGCCCTCGATCCTCAACGCAAGGTAATCTATCACCACCGTAAGGATTATGAGGAGAGCATAACACGCATCAACGATGTGCTGGACCGCTTTATTGACAACGAGCAGCAGGAAGCGCAGGAGATTTACCCGCATTACTTCGAGCGTTACATTACCGATGGGGTGGAGTGCAATATCTATGTAGGACAATCGCTGTCGCCACAGCAGCCCTTTAATGAAATGTATGTGCGCAACCTCAAGCTATGGCAGCTTTCCCTGCTGGTAAAAGCGGCTCGCATCTCGCATACGCTTGAAAAGCGTCTCGCCCTCCCCCTTCAAACCACGCAGCTAATACTGGCGCATTCCATTCCCCTGTCAATCAGCTTTCGTCGCAAGGAAAGGAAGTTTGACGTGGATGGAGCATACAATATACGGTACGAGATCGTCAAGAAACGCATCGACAAGGTTCACCTGAAGGATAGCGAGGAAAGGCTAACACAGCCAGGCAAGATCGCGATTGTTTATTCGCAGCACCGCGAGCTCGAGGAATACCTTGAGTTCATTGAATACCTCCAGAGCGAACAGCTGCTCGGCGACCAGGTGGAACATCTTGAGCTGGAGGATACGCAGGGCATCAGCGGACTGAAGGCTGTAAGGGTAAACGTTGTTTACCCGGCCGAAGGCAGTGGCAGCCAAAAGATCGAGCTTTCCAGAACCACCTCGAGCCAACTCCTGAAGAAATAATCCCGCCTGTTCAGCATAAGCAATAAAAAGGCCGCAGAGCACTTTCGTGCTTTGCGGCCCATATAATAACTCTTAGCTGTTTATTAGAACTGGAAGCCAAAGGTTACCCTCGGCATGGCTTTCTCCTCTTCGGACCTTCCAACCATGGCTGCCAATACAAACCGGCGTACCGGGGCAACCCAGATACCTACACCGTAGCCATCGTGCCAGCGCCCTGAGTCTTCGTTGTCGGCCCATACACGGCCTATATCATTAAAGACCAGGATACCCAGCGAGCCGGGGAAAAGATAAGTATTGAAGTCTGCCAGCTTGATACGAAGCTCCGTATTGTTGTACAGCATGCTGCGACCGGCGAAACGTTGCCTACGGAACCCACGCAGGTTCTCGGTTCCGCCTAGATACATAGCTTGCGGAAACTCGAAGTCGCCATAGTTCTTGCCCCAGCCAAAGCGCGTGGCGAGCACCAGCCTTGTGCGGGTAGCGAGGCTCATAAATATGCGCATGTCTACCGAAGCCTGGAGGATATTGCTTGACTGGCTGTTAAGGCCAAACAGTGGTCTTAATCCCATATCAAGCACAAAGCCCCTCGTGGGAAGCATCTGGTTGTTCTTGGAATTAATGTCCAGTCGCGCATCGGCACCAAGAAAGGCTTTTTTGCCATACAGCACTTCATTGTCTACACCGGGAAAAGCCGTAGCCACAAACTTTCCTACATTTTCGGCGGAGTCAAGGTTGAAGAACTGTACGCTTGGGCCTATATTGATCCTCATCCAGGATTGCAGCTGCCTGCGCAGGTAAACCGATGCATTGATAAAATTATAGCGTGTGCGGTAGTATTGGATGCCGCCGGGTTTGGTCTGATCGAAGACAGTATTGTTACCGATACCGAAGAAATTGGTCACATTAACCGGTGCCCTGAAATCGGAGCGGATAACAAGATCGGTGTTACCGAGCGCTTTGATAAATTCTGCATTGTACACGAAATGCAGCGATCTTGTATTGAACGCCCTGGCACCGCTCACATAGTGGTGCATGGCATAAGGCTCTTTTCGGAAACCCTGCTTTGTATACTCGAGCTCAAGTCCCACGAAAACGCCGTCGTCGATATTGTATTCGAACTTAAGACCGGGATTGATGAAATTGTATTTGAAGTTCAGCCGGTCGTAGCGGTTGACCTGGGGATCATCGCTCACCTTATCGCGGAAGCTGGTAGAGCCGGAAAAGCTGTTCTTTTCAAATGAAGCGTCGTAGGCCAGCACTTTTTTTCCGCTGCCGTTATTGATGAAGGCATCATTTCCTGATCCGCCGATGAGACGGATCTTGATGGGTGAATGGCCGCCTTCCACAATAAAGCGGTCTTCATCGTTCAGCCCGAAAATACGCAGCTCTTTGGTAACCGCCGGATCGAAAATACGGTCATATATTTTAGAGGAGATAGAACTGTCTTTTGCGATCTTGTGCACGACGACCTGCACTAAGCCGCCGTCCCTTTTTGTAATAGTGAATTGCTCGCGCTGGTTTGACCCAACGACTGTTACAATTCGCGAGAGGAAGCGGTAATACTCCTTCATTTCGGCTGCGAAATAGTTGCGCCGGTCCTTAAGGGTGCTGATGATCTTATCGGCGGAATAAGGCTGTATCTCCGGTGGTTGCTGACGGAGTGCTGTTTCAATCACCTCATCTGTCATGCTACGGAGAAAGCTATCTACCTGTCTTGTCCATACTTCTTCGGGCAATTCGTTCAGGAAGGCGCGGTCAAAATTGCGGGCTGCCCGGTTAAAGGTCTTGATATTGTCTGCTTTTGCCTTAAATCCCTGCAGCTCCGGAACGAACCACGGCTTTTTTGCAAAACGCGGTATGAGTCCCTGGTTCACATAGAACACCTGGTCCCTGTCCTTGGGTATGGGGTAATAGATCTTGCCTTTGCCTGTATCTCTGGTAGCCCATTCCCACTGCCCTTCATGCCTGTCGAGGTCCATCACGAAATTATCCAGCAGGCGCGCTTTTAGCACGGCCCTCTGGTCGATGTGGTCGTCATTGTCCTTTGCCATCTTCAGCACTACCTCGTCGGTGTTGTCGGTCTTCTTTACACCGGGTGGCTGTCTTTCTTCCATCAGGGCAACCATGTTCTTGAAATCGGCGCGGAACCTATCCAGCCTCGGATCATCGGGGAGATAAACCAGCCTGTTGCGCAGGTAGGGAACGCCTGCTGCCTTTGACAGCACACCCATTGAAAGGGCGCCGTAGGGATAGGAGGCCGATATGCCGTCATTTACCACATCCTTTACAAAGGTCTGCCTCAGGTCGGGCGGGATGGCAGCTTCCGGGTCTTTTTCGACTGAGCGGAGAGCCCATTCCTTGCCCGAGGCGTCTTCCACCCTCAGTGATCTTGTTTGTTTGCCTCCACCCTGCTTTACTGGCTTAAGGCCGCCGAGTTCAGTGGCCAGGTCAAGCACGGGTATCCTTACAGGCTGGGTCCACTCCTTGCGATAGTTCTGTCCTACCAGGAAACGTTTGATGCCATTACCTTCGAGTGCCGGATTAGCGGCAACAATTACCACTGAATCAAAGATGGGCCTGGTAGTATCTACGGTAGCCGGAGGTGTTACGGGCAGAATCGTCTTTAAAGATGTTCTGAAAGTGGGTGTATTGTAATTAGGACTGAGAATGTTATAGAATTTGACCTCCGATTTTCCACTGTTCCACACCTCGATAACGACAAAGCCAAGGTTGAGGTCGGAGAACAGTTTATCGTCGCCTTCCCTGGCCCTGGTCGACTTGACACCGGCTCCGCTCACAATAAAAGGAATGCTGTCCTTCATGATCATCTGGAGGCTATGATCATGGCCGGAAACGACGATAGGATACGGATGGAGTTTTATTACCTCCTCGATGCTGTTGGCCATGGTACGGTAGAGCGGGTGGCCCACATCCTGGATATTGCCGAATACGCCGCGGGTAAGCGGGTAAACAGAACCGAGCACGGGAAGCGGGATATAGAGGTTTGGCTTGAGGGCAGTGAAAGGGAAGATATGCTCCTTCCAGGTGTAGACACCGCCATGCACACCATAGGTATGCGGGGGATGGTGCATGGCAACGATCATCAGCTGGTTGGGATGGGCGGCTGCTATTTCACCAAGTTCGGTCTGGAACTCCTCTATTGATTTTGAGCTGCAGGTAGATCCCGGCCCAGGCTTGTCGTGCATATGCAGGAACCATTGGCTGTCGACCAGAGCAAGCACTACCTTATCCGTCACCTCTACTTCAACCGGGCCGGGGCAACCATAAAGGGGCCAGGCCTGAACGTTTTTGAGCTCCTGGGAGTTGATATAGTCCTGCTGGTTTACGACCTGCTGCCATCCCCCGATCTTTCCATTCCGCCAGTCGTGGTTGCCAGGGATGAAATAAGCCCTGGACTTCTTCCCTTTTACAAGGCTGATCTGGTAATCGATGATCCTTTTTGAAATATCGTAGGATGGATCGCCCTCCAGCGGGAGGCCCAGGGGATAGATATTATCGCCGAGGTAGATGACTGTGTTTTTTTCGTCGTTCCAGTTCACATGCTTTTTAAGCCAGTCCACGACGGGATGGGAACCGGAATGGATCTCGCCTGCATCACCGATCAAAAAGATGCGCTGGTTGATGGTATCGGGCTTGGAGGGGATGGTATCGGTTGGTTGGGCAAGGCCATAAGCCACCCCAAAAAAAGATAAGAGTGATAGAACGGTTCTTTTCATGAACGCCAGTTTAATTTTTCTTGCCATTTTGATAGTGAAATACATGCAGGCTTGGTTTGCCATATTTCCCTTCGTTGGATATGAACATGTCACCATTAGGTGCAAAAGCAATGCCCTCTGCCTGGGGATGCTGGTCGGGGTTGAGGTTGTACACCTCTATCGGCGTGCCTTTATTGTCTGCGATCACCAGCAGGTTGCCTGCCGAAGAAAGGATGTAGAGGCGTTTATTGATCGGGTGGATGGCGGCGGCGGAAGGATCGAACTTGGCATCGCTGTCCTTGGCCAGCTTTTTCACCTCGGCGGTGGAGATTGAGAAAAGAGCCGTAGTATCGAACTGCTTGGTAGCCAGATCGAAGCGATAGGCACTGCGCATTTGTTTACCCTTATCGGAGG
>DASTPZ010000055.1:0-19198 GCA_035761965.1 Flavisolibacter sp.
TATTGTAGACACCCAGGAGTAAGAAGGGAGCTACCCACTGGCCAACGAAAAGGCTGCGATGCTTGCCACCTGTAACCTGCAATGCAAAAGAAACGGCAATAGCGCCTATTGCTGTCCATAAGAAAAGGTCAGACGGTAGCTTGGCCGTTTGCTCTTCAATGGCCTTGGCCAGTTTACCCTCTTTGTGTTCAGGATTGAAATTCGTTGCCATAAAGATTTCTTTTTTGATTAGGATTACGGAAGTTCAACTTCCTTGCCAATAACCCGCCCCTCCTTCGGCTGCCCCATTCATATCATCGGCATACAGATCTGTACTGGCAAAAAAAGACGAAAAGGAACAATGTGAACCCAGATCCAGGCGGGTCTTTCTTACTATTACTCCATACGCGGCCCTGGCCCATGCTGGCTGTTGTATGGAAAAACAAAAAAATGCTGTAACTTCCGATAGACCGGGCAGTGCCACCGGGTATGAAAATTGTAAACAATCGAAGTATGGAAAAACAACTAACCGTAGCAATACCCAATGTAACTGGTGAAGAAGGACTCAGTATTGCCTGCAGGGAAGGCAAGCTCTTCCGTAACGATGCGCAGCTTGAAGATCTCTATAAGGATGGATACAGGATCTATAACTACACCGTTTTACCGGAGGAAACTACCGACCGCAGTTCCATGATGCAAACCCTGGTAAAGGTCTTCCTCAAAAAATAGCCTGGCTTAAGGCAAATCTACTTTTTCACAAGGGTCTTGGCCTCCCGAACCACACAGGCAGCCATCCTGAGGAACTGCTGCTTCTGTTCTTCGGAGAATACAATGTCTGTGACCGTCTTATTATTACCGGTAAGCTTTATCGAGCTGATCCTTTTATCGGTAAGTCTTTGCAACTGTGATGGTGTTGTAGCTGAATTGCGGAAGGAAAAATGGAAAGCACCCTCGCAATTCATAGAGCCGGTATTCTTAAGGTTGGCTTTCAATCTCTCACCTTCATAGTTGATCTGGGCCATAGACGCATCGTCGAAACATTTTGAATCATCTTTTATCCAGATAAAAAAATCGATCTCTGTTGGAGTGGCGTCGATTGAGAGCGAGAACTGCACGCCGTTGGCGCTGAAAGGCACAAAGCCCGTCGACACCTTTGTTTCATGTGTAAAAGGGTCTGTGGTCTTTTTGAGCTTACAGGTATCCTGCGCCAGCAAGGAAAGCGGTAAAAAGAAAAGAACAGCAAAAACAGTTTTCATATAAGCGTTTGTTGAAATAAAAATAAGAATTTCCGCTTTGCCGGAATGTTAAAAGCAGCACATCATCCTATCATGCCGGCTTTCACCTGCGCTCATAACCGAATTAGGTGAATGCTTCTTAACCTGCGAACAGCTTCTTTTTCGTACCTTATCTGTTAAATCATTTGAAAATTCGGCGAACGGGACCGTGTGTTCAAGCATTTCCGCGCACTTTTACAAATCGTATTCGTTCGTATTTATGAAGCAGTTTTTATTTCTGATCTTACTGATGCTGGCTGGTATGGTCCTCAAGGCCCAGTCCTTCAAGATTTACGGCAAGATCACCAATAATAAGCAGGAGCCGCTGGCGTTTGTAAGCGTTCAGCTGCAGGAGCAGCAGAATGTCGGCACCACTACCAAGGAGGACGGTAAATATGGCCTCAACCTGGAAGTTGGCCGTTACAACCTGGTGGTAAGTATGATCGGATACAAGACCCAGATCCTGAACGTGGTGCTGACGAAGGACTTGGAACAGAACATTGTGCTGGAGGAGGAAGACCAGAATGCAATGGAAGATATCGTGATCAGGGTGAAGGTGAAGGACCGGGCCGAGGAGATCATGCGAAATGTGATCCGTAACAAAGAAGCCAATACCGCTGCAACTAATGCCTATTCCGCCAAACTTTATATCAAGGCCATACAGCAGGATTCCGTAACCCGGAAGCGGGACAGGGCCAAGACAGATTCGGCTCTGTTTCAAAACCCCGATGCCGAATTCGAACACATGGCCATGACCGAGGTGCTGCTTCAGCTGGATTATGAGTCGGACCAGCGCATGAAGGAAAAAAAGCTCGCGGTAAAGAAACACGGCAGCGGCTCCGAAGACCTGTTCTATCTTTCGGCTACCCAGGGCAATTTCAATTTTTACAATAACCTCATTAAGGTACCCGCTATCTCCACCATTCCTTTTCTATCGCCTGTCAGCTACAGCGGGCT
This sequence comes from Flavisolibacter sp., assembly GCA_035761965.1. Lineage (GTDB taxonomy): Bacteria > Bacteroidota > Bacteroidia > Chitinophagales > Chitinophagaceae > Flavisolibacter. Next base: position 2,211 of record DASTPZ010000055.1, read on the forward strand.
GCTGGCCTACAGGTTCAAGACCCTTAAAACCGAACGGAGAGGCGACTACAAGATCTTCACCATCTCGGTAAAGCCACGCCAGCTAAGCAATGCAACGGTTGAGGGTGAGATCACCATCAGCGATAGCTCCTGGGCCATCCTTCATACCCGCTTCAGCTTTCCCGAATACCACCTGCCCGAATACGATTTTTTCGAAGTGGTACAGGATTACGGACCGGTTGATGGAAAGTCCTGGGTCATGACGCGGCAGCAATTCAACTATTATTCTAAAACAGGAAGGAAAAAGCTCTCCGGTCAAACCCTCGTGGTTTATTCGGACTATGAGCTGAATAAAAGCTTTGGCCGTTCCTATTTCGGAACGGAGGTAAGCGCAACAGCCCAATCGGCCTATGAAAAAGACAGCAGCTTTTGGAAGACCGTCCGCACTGAGCCGCTCACGGCCAAAGAGATCCGCTATGTACGTTATCGCGACAGCGTTTACCAGGTTACCCATTCGGAAGCCTATCTTGACTCGCTCGACCGGGTGAACAACAGGATCACCTGGAAAAAACTTGGCTTTCTCGGTCAAACTTTTTACAACCGCTCCAGGGAAAGAACCTGGGTGATTCCACCGATCGTTTCGCTTTACGCTCCTTTTCAGTTTGGCGGCGGAAGGATCCGGCCTTCATTTTATTATTATAAGCGATATGCATCGCGCAAGGACATTACGCTGTTTGCAGACTTAAGCTATGGCATCCGCAACAAGGATATCAATGGTGGCGCCAAGCTCAAGCGCATGTACAACCCGTTTAACCGTGGCTTTTACATGATTGAGGTGAACCGCGATTTTGACCGGATCTATGAAGGCGATGCCTGGATCAACCAGATCCAGCGAAGCAGCTATTTTCTCAACAACTTCCTGGCGCTGGGCCATGGCCTTGAGCTTGCCAACGGCCTTTATGCCTATACCGAAGCCAACCTGTCGCTGCGCCGCTCCGTGAATGGATACAAGACCAATTCCAGGGTCGACAGCCTGTTTGGCGATTTTCTGGACAATAACCAGCCGGTAGCCTTTGACCCTTACAATGCTTTCTACAGCAAGATCACGGTCAAGTATACACCGAGGCAGCGTTACATCCGCGAGCCGCGGGAGAAGATCATACTGGGCTCCAAATGGCCTACATTCTATGTATCCTGGAATAGGGGCATACCTGATTTCCTGAGCAGCGAGGTGGAGTTCGATTACTTGGAGTTCGGTCTCGAGCAGACCATCAACCTGGGTATTATGGGCAATACGCGTTACACGGCCAAAACAGGCAGCTTTATCCATCAAAAGGACCTCAAGCAGCTGGACTATCATTGGCAGCGCCGCGGCGATCCCTTTCTTTTCATGAATCCCGACGAGGCCTTCCAGGCGCTCGATTCTACCTTCCCGGTGTTCAAGCGGTTTTACCAGGGGCATATGATGCACGAATTCAACGGCGCCTTTCTTAATAAGATTCCCCTGCTGAAAAAGCTGCAGCTCCGTGAGATCGCGGGCGGCGGCTTCCTGATCGCTCCTGAGCGTAACCTCACCTATGCGGAACTTTTTGCCGGCATCGAAAGGGTTTTCAAATGGCCATTCAACCCCCTCACAAAATTCAAGGTTGGGGTGTATGTGGTAGGCTCCGTTGCCAACCAATTCTCCAACCCGGTACAGTTCAAGGTAGGATTAACCACCTGGAACTGGCGAAAGAACAAATGGAGATAAGCTGGAAGGCCTCTACCCTGCCACGCGAGTACCTTACCGGAGCATTTCAAAACTGTATTTTGCTGAAGTCCAGAAAGCATCCAGGGCAATAATCCTTGGCTTGAAAAAAGAGATCATTTCGGGCCAGTCTTCTTTTCTAAAAATGCTCACACCCGGCAGCTCCCTGTAGATCCGGCTTAGCGGCCTGCCGAATTCATCCTGCCCGAGCAACGACCAGGTCCATTCCTCGCCGGTGGATTCCTCGAGCATTTTTCTCAACTGGCTGAACTGCTCAAAATAAAGCTGTTGGATATCCGGATCTTTTTGGCTTAGCTCGATGGCAATGGAGGCTTTTTTATTGTCTGCCTCCATGCGGAAGGCAATAGCTTTTTCGCCTGTTTTGTAGTTGACCCAATTCACCTTCTCTCCTTCTGCCGAGCTTACTGGCATCATATACTGTCCAAAGCTGGTCCAGAATGCCTGCCTCAGCTGCGATGCTTCCTGTCGTGAGTACATAGCTCAAAATTAGCAAGAATCGCTTGCCCAAAATCTTCCACGCAGCTTGCCCACCTTTTCAAAAAGACCTCACTGCAGAGAAGGTCACAGCCAGCTTTTGCTGCCGGGAGATGAGGCAGAGCTTCCCCGCTCTATCCGCCATGGCAGAGCATTTGGGTAAATGCAGCAGCAATCTTTGTTATGGCATATTATTCTCCTTACATGAGTAAACTAAAACCGAATTTTATGAAACAGGTGTTGCAAAGATTATTGGTGATGAGTGATGAAACGCGTGAGAAATTTCAGTTGCCTTCCGCTGTTCTGATGATCCTGCTCTTCCTTACATTCTGGGGAGTGAGCTTTTATGTGCTGCTCAACAGCCTTGCCTGATCAGCGATCGCTTTTTATACCTGACCGGTAAGCCTTGTGCCATGGGCGTAGGGCTTTTGCATGGGCGTAAAAACTGCTATCCTATCTTTACCCGATGATACAGTTTTCCGAAATAGCCATCGCCGGCCCCTCCGATATAGCGGGCCTGGAACGCCTGGTGAATAATGCGTACCGGGGCGAGGAAGCAAAAAAAGGCTGGACCCATGAAGCAGACCTCATAGAAGGTACAAAGCGGATCGATGCCGCTGCGCTCGGGCAGCTGATGCAGAACGAGCATGCAGTTATTTTGAAGTACACACTGGACAACGTCATTGTCGGATGCGTTTACCTTGAGAAAAAGGAAGAAATGCTTTACCTGGGCATGCTTTCTGTTTCTCCCAGCATACAGGCTCAGGGTATCGGCCGCAAACTGCTCAAGGCAGCCGAGGCTTACGCCAAAGAACTATCCTGCCGCAGCATAGAGATGACGGTGATCTCGGCCAGGCATGAGCTCATTGCCTGGTACGAACGCAATGGCTATGAAAAAACACAACGCAGCCTGCCCTTTCACACCGAGGAAAAATTTGGCAAACCACGCGTACCGGTAGCCTTTATCATCATGAAAAAAAATCTATCCCAGTTACCCTAACTTTCGGCTCACAGTCCGCATCCATCGCTGATGTGCTAATTCGAATCTCATTAATTTTGCTTCATGACCAAGCTCTCCGTGAACATCAACAAATTCGCGACATTGCGCAATAGCCGTGGAGGCAATAACCCTGATGTAGTAAAGGCAGCAATCGATGCGCAGCGTTTTGGAGCCGATGGGGTTACGGTGCATCCCCGCCCGGATGAGAGACATATCCGTTACCAGGATGTAAGGGACATCAAACAGATCATTACCACAGAATTCAATATAGAAGGCAATTCAAGGGAACAGAAATTTGTCGACCTCGTACTAGAGACCCTTCCCCACCAGGTTACACTCGTGCCCGATGAGCTGGGCCAGGTTACATCGGATCATGGCTGGGATACGATCAGGCACCGTGATTACCTGAAAGAGATCATCCCTGTTTTTCAAAAAGCAGGTATAAGGGTATCGATCTTTGTAGACCCGGTGCCCGCCATGGTCGAAGGCGCCTATGAGACCGGCACGGACCGCATTGAACTTTACACCGAAGGTTATGCGCGCCGGTATGCAGAAGGCCGCAAGGAAGAAGCCATACGCGATTATATAACTGCAGCCAATAGGGCAAGCAAACTCGGACTGGGGCTTAATGCCGGGCACGACCTCGATCTTAATAATCTTGCCTATTTCCGCAGGCACCTCCCCATGCTTGATGAGGTGAGCATCGGTCATGCATTGATCTGCGATGCCCTCTACCTGGGTTTTGAAAACGCGGTACAGCTATACAAAAGGCAGCTGGCCTGAGCGGGTCCGGCTGCCTTTTGCCGAAATTATCTTATTCTAGATCGCAGGTATGAGTGGTACCGCAGGCAGCGCCGGCGAGGCAGGCGCCGAAGCACCGATCACACCGAGTGAAGTATGCATCAGCGTTTTACCAAGATGACCCGATAACCTGCGGGTGAGCCCCGTGGCAGATTTTCCTTTTTTCATGATGATGTAGCCAAGGGCCAGTATGGCAGCGGCAGCTACCAGCTTTTTGATCATAGTTCCCTTATGAGCCGGCACATGAGTAGCTATGCCATGCTCATCGAACACGGCTGCTTCCTTTACATAACGGCCGGTAGCAGGTATGCCCCATTTCCAAAAATCCCTTGACAATTTATGCAGTTCCTTGCGTGCCTCATCGCCATACATGGCCTGTCCATGGCCCGTTGCTATCACATTGGGCTCCATTGCTGCAAGCGCTCTTACCGAGCGTGCCGCTGCTCCCCAATCGGGTGTAAAATATTTGGGAGGCCCGCATACAAATTTCTTTTGCGTGATCACCGCCAGCAGCGATTCCTGCATGGTTGTTACAAAAGCATCTCCAGCGATCATCACGCCATCCTTTTCCCTGAATAAGCTGATATGGCCGGGCGTATGGCCGGGTGTGTGCACCCAGGTCCAGTCCTCGAGCTCTTCGATGCGGCCGTCTTCGGGCAGCTCGCGCAGGTAGCTTTCGGCATTGATTGGCCCACTCGGATACACAAAGGACATGAGGGCCATGGCACCACCGCCAACCGATGGATCCGGTGGCGGATAGGAAGCCCTGCCCGTGAGATAAGGCAATTCCATATGATGGCAATAAACCGGAACACCCCATTCATCGGCCAGCTCGATAAGAGAGCCCCTGTGATCGAAGTGCGCATGCGTCATGATAATGGCTCTTGGCGTGCTGCCCTTTCCAAAAAGCTCTTTTACCAGGCTCCTGACCTTAGCAGCGGTTGATTTCAAGCCAGCATCCACCATCACCCAGCCGGTTGCATCCCTGTCCTGGATGATATAAACATTCACGAATACATCCTTCAGGCGCCAAACCCCGGGAGCGATCAGCCAGGCATTCGTTCCTACAGGCCGCTCTTCCGTGGCGGATTGCTCCCGCCTGTCTACTATTGTCCTGTTCATATGTTCTTTTTGTAAAAAGGAACAAATGTCATACCATGCGACAATACTACCGGCACAGGTTGAGACCGAGCTGGCTTACTTGCCCTGCAGTGACCGGAAACCCGGTTGTATATGTGAAGAAAGCTGGGAGAAAGGAATATAAAGCTCTATCTGTCCCATGACATAGGGCCCTATTTCATAAGGCGTGTAAGCGAAGGTGATCCCTTTTTCCGTTACATAAAAATTGGAAGGCTCGATCTTATTCTCGAAAAGCCCGGCGTCTTTAAGCGTTTCGTCCTGCTTCACACCATACTGCGCGCGGAACGCTTTTTCCAGCAAACCCGGCAGCAGCTTGATCCCGCTGGCAGTGAGCACATGTTCGAGTCTTAGCTTTTTCCTGTTCACAAGGTCCAGGCTCGAATAGAAAGTTCCAAACATGCCATGGGCGCCACCGGTATAGGAAAAGCTGTTATAAGCCAAGGAAAGCATACGTGGCGAAGAGAAGGCTACAAGCTGTTGTGTTGACTGCTCATGATTGTAAGCCATGGCATATTCCTTAAGGTCATCAGCGGTCACCTCCTTGTGCTGCTCCCGGTAGTCTGACAAAAAAGACTTTTTATGCCTGAGCAGAACCGAGCCGATCTCCTCCCCTGCATAGCCTTTCTTCTCTCCGAAACTTTCGAGGATCGTTTTCTTTATGAATTGATCAAGGGGTGTTTTTGTCAACGGCCATACAGACCCGCTTTCATAGCTTCCCTCCGGAGAATCGCCTAATGAGGGCATTAGCTTTACCGTTCCCTCTGTATAGACATAAGTAAAATTCACCGGCTGGCGGACCGCCTTTCCCGAAAAGACCAGCGGTTTTGAATTTTCATCTTTTTTCCATTCACCACTTACCGAATCGTCGAGCAACGCGAATACAAAGCTTTCCATGTCTTCTCCATAGCCAAAGGCAGATAACCTGATCTTTGAGCGGGTGCTCGTATCGTCTCCCGAAAAAGAAAGGGGCCTTTGCTGGTTATCGTAATAATAGTAGCCTGAATAGGAATTTGCCTTTTTGTGCAGGTGCAGGGTAACGGGATACTTGTCGATGCGCCCCTTGATCATCTTATACCAGCTGAGCGTGCCGGATTGAGCATGCAGAAACAGGCTGATGCAAAGAAAGGCAATGAGAATAGCGATCTTCTTCATAGGATAAAATTAAGCCAGACAGTACAATACCGTATAGCCATAGCCTTATCGCTGGAAGACCGAATTGGTCGTGCTATAGCCGATCAGCTCATCGGCCCTGGCGCCAAAGGGGCGGTAATAAACCAGCACAGTATAACTGTTTTCCGTGCCGAAAAAATTTCCTTCCACCTGGCTATAGTCCGGAAAGCCTTTACCACCATAAGGTTGGGTAACATAAAGATAGTTGTAGTAGCCCTGCTTAAGAAACAGCGTTTTTTCATATGCGCCGCGCTCCGGGCTGAAAACCATTTTTCCTGTTGTATCGGAAGCATAGTTGGTAAATTCTCCAAAAAGGTATACATCACTCCCTTCCAGGGCCTTGTTGCCCGGCGGAAAATAGCTGAAATGCACAAGGGCATAGTCGCCCTGCCAGAAAGGATTAATGCTCTCGAGGGTCTCGATGGTATACATACCGTTAAGATCGCGGTAGTAGACATAGACCTGGGTGCTCCGGTTGGGGTCGGGTTTTACATAAACATGAACGGTATCGCTCCTGTTGTTGATGTCCTGCATACGGTCGCTCCTGAGGCGCAGGCTGCGCAGGTCTATCCACCGGAATTCCTTTCCCGCGGGCAGGGCGGTGTAAGCCTCATCGCTGTACTCATAATAGTTTCCGCGGTAGATCGTGGGCCTGTCGAGAAAAACGGAGGTCTGCCAGTTATTGTTCTGGAGAATGACCACCTTCAGGTCGCTGGGACTCATCACCTGTATCCTGCTGTCGGTTTGAACACCTATGTTCAGGCGATGACCGGTTCTGAACAGGCTTGCATTGAATGGCTGCTGTATGGCACTGGAAAGACTGGCCTTATTGTCCACAACAACCATTCTTTTGGCAAAAACGAGCTTGGAGGTGTCGTTATCCAAAAAAACCTTGAGCAGGTAGTTTCCCGATCTTTTTGGGTAACAGTTTCGATCGGGTACCACGGCCTGGTAATGAACATATTTTGTGGTAGCCAGCGAAGAATTGCGGTAGTTGGTGATCCTTGTATTCTGGAAGCCGTTTATGTATTCGAAGCCGTGCAGGATGCTCGGAGTCCAGTCGGCATTGCAAAGCTGGAAAGTATAATAATAATTTTTTATTCTTACATCCAGGTCATCAAAATGAAGCTCCAGGTCGCCGGTGCTTCCCAGTGGCACCAGCGGGAAAGAAGTCTGGTCACCAGGCTTGTAGAGCTTGATGGACTTGATCTGCGCATTCCGTATGATATCCTGTGCACCGGCCTGCATTACCAGTGCCAGGAAGAAGAAACAAAGGACGGCTGAATACTTCATTGATTTAAAAATAAGCTATTTAAGGATGAGGAAGTATTTTTGAACAAGTTGCGGGTATTGGAATGACTGATCGTTCCAGTCCTTTCCCGACGCGGTTTGCATGCTCAATCTTCATGCCGGAGCGTCGGGGTGAGACAAATGGAGAAGATCAGACATCCAGCCTCGCCAACGATTCTCTCTTTCAGACGAAAGGAATAACCGATTGGTTTGTCGGGAAGCGGGAGACTATAACTTTTTATTGTGAATATTTCAGCCTTCATAGCCCGTCGAATTGCTTTCAACCAGCAGAAATCCTTTTCCCGCTTCATTATCCGTTTGTCGATTACCGCAACGGTCATCAGCGTGGCAGTGATGATCATCACGCTTTCTTTCGTAAACGGATTCCAGGAAACCGTCAGCGAAAAAGTGTTCAGCTTCTGGGGCCATCTTCGCATTGGTTACAGGCAACCCATGAAAGCATCCATTGCCGAAGAGGAGCCGGTAAAGGCCGATCCGGCTCTTGTAAAGGCCGTAAGGGAGCTGCCGGATGTAAGGTCGATCCATCCCTTCGCCACCAAGTATGCCATCCTCAAAACAACGGAAGATATGGAGGGCGTATTGCTCAAAGGGCTTGACCAGGCTTACGATTCCATGCACCTCCGGAGCTTTATGCAGGAAGGCCGGTGGATCCGCTACAACGACAGCACCTATTCGCGCGAGATCGTTATCTCCACCTACACCGCCAAACAGATCAACCTCAAGCTGCACGACCGTGTGCTCATTTATTTTATCAGGCCCGACGGCACCATGCGACCCGACCGGCTTACCATTGTTGGCATTTACAAGACAGGCATCGAAGAATACGATAAGACTTTTGCCATTGGCGATCTCAAGCTTATCCGGCGCCTGAACAGCTGGGCCGAGGACGAGGTGGGAGGATACGAGCTTTTTCTTACAGACTATACCCGCATGGATGCCGTAAGCAATGCCATATACCAGATGGAGCAGTTCCCCCAGCTATGGGAAACAAATACCGTACGTAAAATCTATCCGAATATTTTTGACTGGCTTGACATACAGGATACCAACCAGAACATCCTTATCGCCATCATGACCATCATTGCCGTCATCAATCTTATTACCTGCCTTATCATACTGGTACTGGAAAGGCTGCGCATGGTAGGCATATTAAAAGCGCTGGGTGCAACCAACTGGACGGTCCAGAAGATATTCCTGAACCATTCTGTTTTCATCACTTTCACAGGAATCATTATCGGCACCCTGCTCGCCCTGGGCATTCTATGGCTGCAGCAGGCAACCGGCTTCGTAAGGTTGCAGGAAGAAGCATATTATATGCAGACCGCTACCGTAAAGATCGTGTGGTGGCAGGTTTTGCTGGTTGTTGCCGGCACGCTGGCAGTATCCTTTCTTGTGCTGCTGATCCCCTCATTTATCGTAAGACGCATCCAGCCGATCAGGGCCATCCGGTTCAGCTAAGCAGGTGTGAAAGTATAATGCCCGCTGCTACGGCCGCATTGAGCGACTCGGCTTCTCCCCGCCCGGGAATGGTGATCCTTTCGGTTGCCAGGTCCAGCACCGGCTTGCTTATGCCTTTTGATTCGTTGCCGATGACGAGAATGCCTGCGGCCGTTCTTTCGACGCCATAGAGAGACCTCCCTTCAAGACTCGCTGCATAGATGGGCAGGGATTGTTTCGAAAGCCAGTGCCCGTCGTCTTCAAACACGCTTACCCTTGCAATACTGGCCATGGTTGCCTGAACTACTTTAGGATTATAAAGATCGGCGCAGCCTGGACCACCTATGATATGGCTGATGCCAAACCAGTCGGCAATGCGAATGATGGTGCCGAAATTACCTGGATCCTGGATGCCATCGAGGTAAAGGAAGAAGCCCTGAGGCGGTGGCGGCTGCGGATCGAACTTCCTTACCAGCGCCAGAACCTGGTTGGGTGTATGTAGCTGGGATATGCGCTCCAGCTCTTCCGCGGTTACATGCACCAGCTTTGAGGCCGCCTGGCCTGCCGCCTCCCGTGGCCAATCCGTCGTGGCATAGATCTTCTCAACCTGGCCGGGGAAGCGTGCCGCCAGCTCCGCAACGATCTTTGGGCCTTCGGCGAGAAAGAGACCAGCGGCGTCCCTGAATTTTTTGTGGCTTAAACTTTGAATATCTTTGACTTCCTTTTTACTTAGCATAGACTCGCTTTAACATGTTTGTTTCCGCGGCAAGACCACTACAATATGCCTATTTGCTGATCGTAATAGCCGCGGTGCTTCTTCTTGCCGGTTCCTGTACCACTGTAAAGAACTTTCCGCAGGGAAGACCCTTTGTGTACGAGACCAATATCGATATACAGGGTAAATATAGCACGGATGAAAAAAAGACCCTCAGGAGCCAGCTGGAGCAGCAGCTCCACGACAGCATCCGGGTAAGACGCCAGCAGAAATTCCTGTTCTGGCAAAGCATCAAAAACCCACCGGCATACGATACGCTCAATGCGGCCAAATCAAAGCTGTTCATGTCGGCGCTTCTCAATTCGCTTGGCTATTACCGCGACAGCATCAGCGTCAGTGATTCGGTAACGGTCGAAGACGGCCAGCAGCGCACTACGGTGAACTTTACCGTTATACCCGGTAAGATCTTTACATTGGATTCGGTATGGTATAACCTGCTCGACTCTGTTCCCTACTCACCCGATATCGATACGCTACAGAAAATCACCATGGCCTCCATGGAAGGCCGCCTGCTCAAAAAAGGCGATCCTTTTTCAAAGCCGCTCATTTCTTCGGAACTTGACCGGCTGTCGGACGTTTATCGCAACAATGGCTACCTGCGTTTTTCAAAGGAACAGCTGTTGGCGGTATGGGATACGGTGGGCATAGCGGCCCTGCGCCCGACCTTTGACCCGATAGAGCTTGCAAGGCAGCTGGAGGAGCAAAGGAAAAGAAGGGAAAATCCAACAGCCGACCTGCAAATAAGACTGCGGCCCAACCCGGACAGCCTTCGCCTGAACCGTTATTATGTGGGAACGGTGAGGGTCTATCCTGATTTCAACAGCGATACCGCTTTTTATGAACCCACGATCACAAGGGTCGGAACCAGTACGCCCATAGAGGTCATTTCTTACCAGGGGCTTTTCAAGCCCACCAAGCTGATACGGTATGTGCACCTGAAGAGAGGCCAGCTTTATCGGCAAAGCGATTTTCTGAAAACCCAGAACCGCTTTAACAGCCTTGGTGCCTGGCGCCTGGTGACCGTAACCCAACTGCCGCGTCCCGGGGCCGATACGGTTGATTTTGAGATCAGGCTTACACCGGCAAAAAAAATGAGCACCAGCATCAATTTCGATGTAAGCCTTAACCAGGGTAATATTGCAACCCAGAGCAGTCTTATTGGTCTGGGTTCAACCTTTACGCTGCTGAACCGGAATTTTGCCAAGTCCGCCGCGCTTGCAACCTGGAACCTTCGTTACGGGGTAGAGCTCACTTCCAAGATCGACAGCATACAAACCCAGCAATGGACCCTGGGACATACCATCCAATTCCCAAGACTGGTGCCGCGCTTGCTTTTTCTCAAGTCCCCGGCTATGCTGGAATACGGCAAGACCTTCCTGGGCTTTAACCTGGGGCTTACAGACCGGATCGACTATTTCAGGGTCATTACACTCAATACTTCCTGGGGCTATGAGTTCAGCTGGAGGAACAAGCTACTTTCGATCCGTGTTCCGAACATAGAATACAACTATTTGCAAAGGCGTTTCCTACTCGATAGCCTGATCAAGGAGAATGCATCGTACCGTTATATCTTCAGCGATGGACTGATCGCCTCTCTCGCAGGCAATCTCACCATTGCAGGCGGGCGGAAGGACCTCACCAAGCTCACAAGGATCAGCGCCGAACTTTCGAACCCATTTACCGGCCTGATATACCAACCCCGCAATAAGGAGAACAAGCTTTACCGGTTTGTAAAGATCGATGCCGAACATTCGCAAACCTATAAAATACGGCGTACTGCCATTGCCTGGAGGCTGTTTGCCGGTTTAGGCTATGGCCTGCCCTTCTCGCTAAGAAGCGGCGAGACTGACAGCAGCAATTTTTATATGCCCTTCTTCCGGCAGTATTATGCGGGAGGCCCCAACAGCATGCGCGCATGGGCCGTGCGAAAGCTGGGACCCGGTTCTTCGGTAAAATCCTATGCCCGTAACATCGCCCCCGACAGGTTTGGCGATATGCGGCTGGAGCTGAATGCAGAATACCGCTTCTATCTGACCAACCTGTTTGGCTTTCCCCTTGAGGGGGCGCTCTATACCGACATGGGTAATGTATGGTTCATCAGGCGCAATGCCGATTTTCCTAATGGAGAGTTCCGGCTCAGCAGGCTTTGGAAAGACATTGCCATTGGTGCAGGTACGGGCCTGCGGATCGATTTTGGCCTGCTCAAGTTGAGACTCGACTACGCCTATAAGGTAAAGGACCCAAGCCCGGATGAAAATGCCGCATCAAGACAGAACAAACTATTCTACAACTGGAAGCCCCTGAACGGACAGTTCCAGCTCGGTATCGATTACCCGTTCTGATTCAGTTCCGATCTTACCTCCTGCTCGAGAGCCTCCATGCCCAGCGCGTCCACAAGGCGAAAATCGCCGATCCTTGTACGGCAAAGGCTGCTGAGGTATCCGCCGCAACCCAGGGCTGCGCCAAAATCATTGGCCAGGCTCCTGATATAAGTGCCTGTCGAGCATACGACTCGGAACCCCACCACCGGCAATTCGATATTGACCAGTTCGAACACGGAAACGGTCACAGGCCTTGGTTCAAGCTTTACCTCTACACCCCTGCGCGCCAGCTCATATACCCGCTTACCGTCTTTTTTAATGGCCGAGTGGATTGGCGGTGTCTGCAGGATGGGGCCAGTAAATGAAGCCGCTGCCGCCAGCATCTGTTCTCTGGTAATGCCTTCGAAAGGACGGAACGCTTCGGGGCTGCTTTCAAGATCGTAGGTAGGCGTAACAGCGCCGAGCGTGATCGTGCCCGTATATTCCTTTTCCTGGGCCATGTATTCGTTGATCTTCTTGGTGAATTTGCCTGTGCATACGATCAGCAGGCCGGTGGCCAGGGGATCGAGGGTGCCTGCATGCCCGACCTTTTTTGTGCGCGTCAGGTTCCTGATCTTGCGTACTGCGTCAAAAGAGGTCCACCGCAAGGGTTTATCGATCAGCAAAACCCTGCCTGCTTCAAAACTGTTCATGGGCAAATGTAAGGCGATGTGCCGTTTATAACGGCGGTTCTTTCGAGGCTATCTGGCTCTGTGGCTCTTTTAGATCGACTGCCTGTTTTTGAGCTCAAGGTATTTGTTGATGCTGTTGATGGTAAGCTGCTGCGGCGCGGTAAGCACGGAAACGATGCCATGCTTTTGCAGCTCCCTTGCAATAAGCCGCTTTTCGTAGCGGTATTTTTCTGCGATGGTTTTAACATAGATGTCTTCGATGGTTTGCACACCGGTATCGGTGAGCTGCTTGAGTTCTGTATTCTCAAAGAAAACCACCATCAGCAGGTGATAATGTGCGAGCTTTTTAAGTGAGGGCAGCTCACGCTGAAGGCTTTCCATGGATTCGAAATTGGTAAAAAGCACGATGAGGCTGCGGTGAGTGATGCGGTTGCGCACAACAGAAAACAGCTTTTCGAAGTCAGGCTCCAGGAAAACTGTTTCCTGCTTGTAAAGGGTTTCGAGGATCTGGTTGATCTGGGTAGGCTTTTTATCGGCCGGGATAAAAGCATCGAGCTGCTGGGCAAAGCTGATCAGGCCTGCCTTATCCTGCCGCTGCAGGGCAACGCTTGAAAGAACAAGCGAGGCATTGATGGCATAATCAAGCAGGGTCATTCCTTCAAAAGGCATTTTCATCACCCTTCCCTTATTGATGGCGCAATAGATCTGCTGACTGCGTTCGTCTGTATAATTGTTCGACATCAGGTCGCCCCGGCGGGCAGTGGCCTTCCAGTTGATGGTGCGGTAATCGTCGCCGCGCACATAGTCCTTGATCTGTTCAAATTCAAGGCTGTGGCCCAGCTTGCGCATACGCTTCATACCGGATTGCTGAACGGACGAGCCGACTGCCATGAGCTGGTAGCGGCGCATCTGGATGTAGGAAGGATAAACCTTCACCGTTCTTTCGGCCCGGAAAATATAACGGCGCCTGGTCATCCGGAGCGGGCCGCGCACATAGACGTTGATATTGCCGAATTCGTAGGCGCCCCGCTCAAGCGGTTTCAAAAAATACTCGATCTCCTGGCTGGCGCCTCCTTCGATATCAACCTGCCGCTGCCATTTCCTTTCCTGGAACTGATAAGGAAGCTCATCTATGAGCAGGCCCTGGATGCGGTAACCATAACGGTTACGGAGCTTGATGATGATCTTATTCTGATCTCCATTGCTTAACCGCTCGTTCAACAGCCTTTCCGACAGGATGCCTTTCCTGCGGCTGTAGAGAAAGATGGCATCAACGGTAACGGCAATGCCTGCAAAAAGCAACAGGATGAGTGCCAGGTTAAACAAAAGGGGCAGAAAATAGCTGAGCATGAAAAACGCGGCCGCCGTAAAGCCGGCAACGTATACCGGGCGGCTGAGGTAAAAGCTGGTCCTGTCCCAAAAATTGATGATGCGGTGAAACATTAGCGGGGTATATCCAGTGTTTGAATGATCTGTTTAATGACCGTGTCTTCTGTTACGCCCTCCATTTCCTTATCGGGTGAAAGTATCACCCGGTGCCTGAGCACCGGCGGCACCACCTCGAGTATGTCTTCCGGGGTCACAAAGTCACGGCCGCTGATGGCCGCCATGGCCTTGGCCGCGTTCATCACAGCCAGGGAGGCCCTTGGTGAAGCACCGAGGTAAATAGACTTATGATGCCTTGTCTGGTGTACCAGCTTCGCAATGAACTGGAGCAGCTTTTCTTCAATAACGATGGATTTCACCTGGCGACGGATCTGCACTACGCGCTCGGCCTGCAGAACCGGCTGTACCGATGCCAGCACATCGGCATTGCCTATCTGGTGAAACTGGCTTAAGATTTCGAACTCCTCCGACTCGCTCGGGTAAGGCACAACGATCTTAAAAAGAAAACGGTCAAGCTGCGCTTCCGGAAGCCGGTAGGTACCTTCCTGCTCAACCGGGTTTTGAGTTGCCAGCACCATAAAGGGTGACTGCATCGTGTAGGTTTTGCCATCGACGGTGATCTGCTTTTCCTCCATTACCTCGAACAGGGCCGACTGCGTTTTGGCCGGGGCCCTGTTGATCTCATCGATCAGAACGATATTCCCGAATACCGGACCTTTCTTGAAATCGAAAGAGCCTTCACGCGGGTTGAAAACGGGCGTGCCCAATACATCGGAGGGCATGAGATCGGGAGTAAACTGTATCCGGGAGAACTGCACCGCGAGCGACCGGGCAACAAGCTTGGCTGTCAGTGTCTTCGCCACGCCGGGTACACCTTCTATCAACACATGCCCATCGGCCAGCAGGGCAGCCACAATGAGCTTTACCATCTCATCCTGTCCCACAATGACCTTCTTGATCTGCTGTCTTATCGCCATCACAGCCTCGTTAAGGCCTGACAGATCTGTTCGCGATGCAAAAATTTGTTCTTCCATTTTATGTGTTTTGATAAAACAATTCCAATTGACGGTGAAATGCAGACAACTGCTCTTCCTTTACCGCCGCCGAATTTTTCAGGTAACGGATAAAGGACACCAGCTCTTCCAATTCCTTGCGCGGATAACCACTCTTATAAGAAAGAGCAGATATGAACTGCTCGTCCAGCTCCTGGGTAGGCAGCTGGTAAACCGATCGCACATGCTCGAGAAAATAAACCGCCATTTTTCTTGCCAGGTTGGCATGATCGCCCCGGTCGTGGTACAGCCTTCCGAGAGTTTTGATAAAATCAAGCGAATCATTGCTCGGGCGGGCATAAGGCGGGATCATGCGTTGGCGGCGGCGGGAATTCAGCAGCACATAAAGCACAAGCATGATGCAGCCTGTAAGCAATCCCCATTTAAAAGCAGGATAGCTGAGCAACACCCTGAACCAGTTTTGATCTCTTGGCTTTTCCTGCGGCCGCTCCAGGTAGTAGTCGTTCCAAAGCACCCGATCCACAGTGGAAGGAATAACAGACATCACCTGCTGGAAATAACGGATGTTATTCTTGTGGAGGATAAAATAATTGCTGAATGCCAGCGGCGAGGTATGAATGAAAATACCTCCATTACCGGTCTTGAATCCTATGAAATTGACATCGCCTTCCCCATCTGTTCCCAGCTTGCGCGTACGCGCAGTATCGGAAAAATAAAGCCTGCTGCCATAATCCTTGCCCGGGTAGGCAAACAGCTGCCTATCTGTAAAGCCGGGGCCTGAAAGCCTAACGTGTATACTATCCTGGCTGTCGTCGCCCCGCGCGTTGAACACATTGCCGGAGCTGGCGAAATTAAAAATACGCCTGGCGTCCACTGAAAAGCTGCGGGCAACGATAAAAACGAAATTGCCCTGCTTTGCAAAAAATATAAGGTTGTTGATCTCGTCTTCGCCGGCTTCAAAATCCAGCGCCATCAGGATCACAGCCTGGTTATAGGATGTAAAATCGATGGAATCCCAATTACCGGGAACCTGGTTATCGTAGTGGATCGAGGAAGACGGATAGAGCACAGGAAGAAGCGACCGGGCTACCGCGGTACCGTATGGTATCTTGTCTGTCCGCCGGAGGGTGATCCTCTCGTTGAAGCGGCGGTCCGCCTGGCGGTTGCCGGTAAAAACAAGCAGAACGAGAAGCAATATCCCTGCGGCAAAACCGGTATAAACAACCCATTTCTTCATCGCGGCAGAGCGTTTTTAAATTGAGAAAAATCCTGCTCTATCACTTTGAAAGCGCTGTCGCTCACATCGAACTTGCCATACCAGCTGTACTCGAAATCCCTTGTGAGCCGGAAGAAGTCCTTATAATACGAAGTGCCCGACAGCTGCAGGAGATAATCGCTGTTGGTTCGCTCCTGCCTGTATTGTATGAGTCCCGCATTGGAAAGGTCTTTGAGCGTTCGAAGAAAAAGCAGGCGGGTAGCAAGCCTGAAATTGCCGGCCTGTATCGCCCTACCCGTCTCCTTTTCATAGTCAATGGCAAATATGTCTTCGGTCACCGGCTCTTCCGGCTCCTCGCCCGTGCTGACGGAAGCTTTTCTGAACAAACGGATATTAACGGAGCTGAGGTACAGGATCAGCGCACCGGCAAAACCGGCGATCACCACGATCCAAAGCAGGGCGTTGAGGCCACCGTTGCCCCCGCTCTTTTTCCTTGCCTCGGGCTGTTCTTTTTCAGGTGCCATGT
>DASTPZ010000056.1:0-5611 GCA_035761965.1 Flavisolibacter sp.
AGCACAGCCAGGTAGTTCTCTGTAAGCTTTTCTCTTACAGCCAGAACCAGGCTCTGCTTATCAGGGAAGTAATAAAACAGCGATTGCTTAGAAAGCGAGAGGTCATCCGCGATCTCTGTCATGGTTGTCTTCGCTATCCCAAAATGGGAAAATCGCCTGATAGCTGCTTCTACGATATGTTCCTGCTTCACACCCACTGCTCACCTTTTTACTTTTTGACTGATAGACTATCTGACTTTTTTTATTTAAAAGTCAAAAGTACAGCAAAAAAATTTAGGATTCGCAGGAAAGACCGTTAAAAAAAATAACAGTGAATTCTTTTTCGCGCTTAAGAATGGCTTGGAACTGCTTTTTGTCGGGAAAGAAATTGGGATTGCGGGTAAAAAAGGCAAACCGGAAACCCTCCAGGAAATCATAATAGAGCTCAGCCGAACGCCTGGGGTCGCGCGTGGTAAAGTGCCCCTGCCGAAGACCGGATTCGATGACGGCCGTTATGCGCTGAAGCTCCCGCTTTTTTAAATAGGAAAAAACCGGCTCCAGCTCTTTTGGGATGTTATTGCTGGTGAAGGTTTTGAGGAACTCAAGAATATTGTGGTATTTAATGATGAATTCGGTCCGTTTCTCGAGGAAGAAAAGAATAGCCTTTAACGGATCTTTTTCCTTTGCCAGCGCTTCATCGTCGTTTTTCTCGCCAGCCTCTGCGATCCTTTGCAGCACGGCTGCATAAAGGCTGAGCTTATCCGGAAAATAATAGTATAGGGAGGCCTTTGAAAGCGCAAGATCCGTGGCAATCTCCGACATGGTTGTTTTTGCCACGCCAAAATGCGCGAACCGCCTGATGGCGGCTTCCACAATAGCATCCCTTTTTTGATCCTGGCTCATTCAGCGCCAAAGAAAAGGATTTTTTGACAGATGCGGCACGGTGCTGTTCAGCTTCATGTCAGTCCTGGCAGGGCTAACCCAAGCCATCTGCAATTTCAGGTATTTTGCATGACCAGTCTGTCTCGACAAGCACGGCCCCGGGGTGGAAAAGAAAACAACCGGCCTGCGAAAATCCGCCGAATCCGGCCGGTTGTTAAAGCCATACCCATAGAAAAGGCGATGAGCATGTGCTTTCCATAGGAATAAACTTGTCTAACAACAAGCGGCTCCGGCACCCCTCATAGCCCGGGGACTGCACCTTGCTCAGTTTACGCCGGCCAGCTGCAGGCTTACTTTCTTCAATGACCGGGTAACAATAGCTGCATTTTCCACGATCCCCTCGGGAAGCAGGACGACCGAAACGGCAGGATCGCGAAACCAGAGCGCATTGCGCAGCCTGTCCACATGGATCAACCCAGTGATGTACTGTCTTTCTTCCGCACTATGGTACTCGAGTACCTGCTCAAAATCCCATTTATTCACCTCCGACCATTCGTTAAAGCTCACATAAAGCTTAAGGTAATACTGGTTCGTAAGAATCGGCTTTTCGGCGCGGTTGAGCTTTTTGTACTCATACCGGTAACCATAGCTTAGCGCAGATATATCACTGATCACTGCAGAAGAGGTGGGAAAGCGACCGGCGCCCTTACCATAAAGAAATTGTTTATCGGCAAGCTTGCTTTCCAGTATAACCCCATTGAACTCGTTCCGCACATGATAAAGCTGGCTCTCCGGGCGTACGAACTGTGGCAGCACAAATGCGGCCACCTTGCCATCACTAAGCTTGCAGGCCTGGGCTGTTAGCTTTATCTGGTAATCCTTCTCGGCTGCGAAGGCGGCATCGGCTTCATGCAGCCGCTTGATGCCCGTACAGAGCAGATCAGATGGCCTTGCAATGATGCCATAGGCATGAGCAAGCAGGATTGCCAGCTTGTTAACGGCATCGACGCCCTCTACATCCAGCGACGGATCGCTTTCTGCAAAGCCCAGCTGCTGGGCCTGTTGCAGCGCTTCCTTATAGCTTCTGCCTTCCCCCACCTTGGTAAGTATGTAGTTGGTCGAGCCGTTCACTATACCACATACGCTTTGAAGCAGGTCATTGTCGTAGTATTCTTCCAGGTTGCGGATGATGGGTATGCTGCCGCAAACAGCCGCCTCGTACAAGAACGAAGCATCGTGCTCTTTCTGGAGATAAAGCAGCTCAGGCAAGTGTTCGGCAATGAGCTTCTTATTGGCGCTTACCACGGATTTGCCTTTTTTCAGGGCTGCCGTCACGATCTTGTAAGCCTCCTCTGCATCATCAATCAGCTCAACCACCAGGTTGATGCCAGTATCCTCAAGCAGGTCGCTATACTCGGTAGTAAAAAGCCCGGCGGGCGCATTGCGTTTTTTATCTGCGTGTTTGATGCAGACTTTTTTGATCGCGGCGCTCAGACTGGGTGTCTGCTGCAGTACCTGGTAAATGCCTTCTCCTACTACACCAAATCCGAAAAGGCCGATGGTCAGTTTTTTATCTGTGCTCATTTTCTATGCTTTTATATTGATTATTTATGGCAATGGCGCAAGCTGTCTTGGTTTATAAAGCCTGCAGCTCGCGCTCTTTGATACTGGCAAATGCCTGCTCTATATCTTTTACGAGGTCCTCGGCTTCTTCGAGTCCCACCGAAAGACGGATGAGGCTATCCGCGACCCCGGCTGCACGGCGCTTTTCGGCCGGAATGGATTTGTGGGTCATATTGGCAGGGTGGCAAAGCAGGCTCTTAACACCCCCAAGACTTTCAGCCAGCTTGAACAGCTTCGTAGCCGTTACAAACTGCAGGGCAGCAGCCTCTGTATCGTTCCTGAGCGTAAACGAAACAATGCCGCCAAATCCCTTCGACTGGCTGGCCGCGATCTCGTGATTGGGATGGGATTTCAACCCTGGGTAAAATACCTTGTCCACGGCCGGGTGCCGCTCAAGGAACTGGGCTATAACAAGCGCATTGGCGCAATGCTGCCGGATGCGAAGCGGCAGGGTTTCAATACCGCGGATGGCGAGCCAGCTATCAAAAGGAGAAAGGATCGCGCCGCTTGCATTTTGAATGAACCGGATCCTTTCACCCAGCTCCTTGTTGTGCGTTACCACGAGGCCGGCTATCAGGTCGCTGTGACCGCCAAGGTATTTTGTAGCCGAATGAACAACAATATCGGCCCCGAGTGCCAATGGCTTCTGAAGGGCCGGGGAGGCAAAGGTATTGTCTACGCAGAGCCAGCATCCCGAGGCTTTTGCAATCCTGGAAATGGCAGCTATATCAGAGATCTTCAGCGTGGGATTGGTAGGTGTTTCTATCCATATAAGCTTCGTCTGGGGCGTAATGGCATTAAAAACATTCTCCGCCTGCGTGCTGTCTACATAGTTGATGCTGATGCCGAACTTCTCATATACATGGGTAAACAACCGGAAAGCACCACCGTAGATATCATCGACGGCCAGTATCTCATCGCCGCTTTTCAGCAGCTTCAGCACTGCATCGATGGCGGCCAGTCCGCTGGCAAAGGCAGCGCCGGTCGAACCACCTTCCAAGGAGGCAATGATGTCTTCCAGGGCCGCCCTGGTGGGATTGCCGGTGCGCGCATAGTCGTAGCCGCGGTTGACGCCGGGGGCTTCCTGCACAAAGGTCGAGGTCTGGTAGATTGGAACAGAAATAGCGCCGGTCAGTGGATCAACTGGAATGCTGTGAATGATCTGTGTTGTTGTGCTCATCTCTTTTGATTTTGGTTTCTGCCCTGAAGCAGAAGCTGGTTAAAAATGGATTGAACATCCAGGCCTATCAGAAAGAGAGAGGGCGGTCGGAATCGAGCGGATTTTATACGGCCTGGAGCAGCAGGATGAGGATCCTGGCTGAGACCGGGCTAGCATAAAAAAAGCTCTCCCGACAAATCAGAAGAGCTTTACAATATGTTTGCACAAGATATGTTGAAGCTTTGATCTGACTTATCTGTCCCGAGTTATCGGGATGGAATTGGCACCTTTTTCCCCGGCATGCCGGAGAAGAGGTTGTCAAGGCGTCATTGGGCCATTACCCTCAGCCTTTCTTGATAAGTGACTGAATAAAGAACTAAAACAAAGGTAAAGCGGGTTTTTTGTAACCAGCAAATTTTTTTTCGGTGCTGGCCGCCAGCCTGACAAATGAGGACGGCTTAGACTGGAGAAAGTCCTTTTTTCCCCAATACTAAATATTTTAGGGCTCCTTCCCTACTTTTGCCCTATGCCTACCAATATAAAATGCCCGAAATGCGCTACGGTGCTTGATGTGGAGAACGTGCTGTCGGCCGATGTAGAGCAGCGGCTGAAGCTCCAGTACGACCAGGAGTTCCAGCAGTCCCTGCAGCAGATGAACGAGGAAAGGAAAAAGCTCGAGGAGAAGGAAAAGCTTTTTGAAGAAAAGAGAAAACAGGAGAACGAGATATTTCAGCAGAAGCTCCAGCAGGCTTCTCAAAAAATGGAAGCCGAGCTGCAGTCTCAACTGCGCAAGACCATTGCTGCGGATTACGAGAACCAGCTTAAATTGCTGCAGCAAGGTATGCTTGAGAATGAAGAAAAGCTGAAGCTGTCGCGCCAGAAAGAATTTGAGTTCCTGAAAAAAGAACAGGAGCTGAAAAGCAAGGAACAGGAGCTTGACCTGCTGCTGCAGCGCAAGCTCATCGAAGAGCGCAATATGCTTATGCAGCAGATCCGCAAAGAAGAGGCCGACCGTGTGCTGATCAAAGAGACCGAATACCAGATGAAGCTGAGGGAGCTTGAAAAGCAGCTCGATGATCAAAGAAAGCTGGCTGAGGAAATGAAACGCAAGGCCGAGCAGGGTTCAATGCAGCTGCAGGGCGAAGTACAGGAACTGATGCTCGAAGAGCTGCTGCGCGACCACTTTCCCTACGACAGCATCGGCGAGGTAGGCAAGGGCGTTGAAGGTGCCGACTGCATCCAGACCGTGCGCAACCACCTTGGCTCTGATTGCGGCAAGATCATCTTCGAAAGCAAAAGGACCAAGACCTTCAACAATGCGTGGATAGAAAAGCTGAAGAATGACCTTCGCGGGCAGCAGGCCGATGTGGCCATCCTCGTTACCCAGATCTACCCAAAAGACATGAGCTGCTTTGGTGAAAGGGATGGTGTGTGGATCTGTTCGTTCAGCGAAGTGATCGCGCTCACCACTGCGCTTCGCCATACCATCATTCGCGTAGCCGATACCCGCCGTTCAGAAGAGAACAAGGGCGAAAAAATGAACATGCTCTACACATTCCTTACGGGCAATGAGTTTCGCCAGCAGATCGAGACCATCGTGGAAGGGTTTCTATCGATGAAGAACTCCATCAGCAAGGAAAGGATACAGATGGAGAAGCTATGGAAAGAAAGAGAAAAGCAGCTTGAAAAAGTGCTGATCAGCACTTCGGGCATGTACGGGTCAATCAAAGGCATTGCCGGCGCAAGCATTGGCGAGATACCCTTGCTGGAGAGCGGCGAAACCGAAGAAGGCCTTTAGACCCGGGCGGGTATTGTCATAAACCAAAACTTCAAGAATAGTTGTTTACCCTGATCTATTTCAGCGTGGTGCTCGGCATCGTTGGTTATGTAGGATATACAGGCCGGCGCACACGGCTGCACAGGCACTATACCAATGCAAGCCAGCCCCCGGTGATAGAAAAGGATGAT
>DASTPZ010000057.1:0-20237 GCA_035761965.1 Flavisolibacter sp.
GGATAGTCCGGTTTGAGCATAGATGTTGCATATATTTAGCCTAGATACCAATTCGACAGGATGGCAAACAACAAACGCAAGATCATTCCAAGAGACATAAGCTGGCTTTCCTTTAACGCCAGAGTATTGCAGGAGGCGGCAGATCCTACTGTTCCGCTCAGAGAACGTATACGCTTCCTGGCAATATTTTCCAATAACCTCGACGAGTTTTTCCGTGTAAGGGTTGCCACACTCAAACGCATGATCCAGTATGGAAGTAAGGCAAAGATGCACCTGGAGAACAACCCGGAAAACATCATCGAGGAGATACAGATGTCGGTGCTGAACCACCAAACGGAATTCAACAGGATCTGGGAGCAGATACTGGAGGAAATGAAGCAACAAAAGATCTTCCTTATCACCGACAACGACCTGAACGAGCAGCAGCGGGATTTCGTAACACGTTTCTACGAGGAGGAAGTGAGCCCGAATGTAATCCCGCTTATGATCGAGACCATACCCGATTTTCCGTACCTGAGGGACAAGTCGATCTATCTCGGAGTAGTGATGTCGAAAAAAGAAAGCGCCTTAAAGCGTCTTTACTCCATAATAGAGGTGCCAACGAGGGCTCAGAGCCGTTTTGTGCTGCTCCCCTCCCCCGAAGACGAGCACCACATCATCCTGCTCGAGGACGTCATCCGTTACAACCTGCCGGAGATATTCAGCTATTTTGGATACGACCAGTATCATTCAGGCGTCTTTAAAGTTACAAGAGATGCCGAGATCGATATAGACAACGATATCTCTACCACGCTCATCCAGAAAATAGAAAAAGGATTGAAAAACCGTCGGAAAGGCAAGCCCGTTCGCTTCATCTATGACAAGGAAATGGACCCGGGGCTGCTCGAATTCCTCATCAGGAAATTCAATCTCACAAAACGCGATAATATCATTCCCGGTGGCCGCATACATAATTTCAGGCATTTCATGGATTTCCCAAAAGAGGTCTTCAACGGGGAGAGCAAAAGAAAAAAGCCGATCGATCATCCTTCACTGATAGAGAACAGGGTAACCGACGTGGTGCTTCGCAAGGATGTGATGCTTCATTTCCCGTATCATTCCTTCAATCCGGTAATAGATCTGCTGAGGGAGGCCGCCATCGATCCCGATGTTACTTCCATCAAGATAACCTGCTACAGGCTGGCAAAGCAATCGAAGGTCATCAATGCCCTGATCAACGCTGTGCGGAATGGAAAACAGGTAACGGTAATGCTTGAGCTGCGGGCCCGCTTCGACGAAGAGGCCAACCTGGGCTGGAAGGTAAGGCTCGAAGACGAAGGCGTGAAAGTGCTGATCGGCATACCAAATATGAAGGTGCACGCCAAGATCTGTGTTATCAGAAAGCGTGTGGAGGACAGGATCGTTCAATACGGCTTTGTAAGTACAGGCAATCTCAACGAGGATACGGCAAGGGTGTATGCAGACCACTGCCTGCTCACCTCCAACCGCGCTATCATGGCCGATGTGAACAGGATATTCAACTATATCGAACACTATAAAACAGGCACGCATTTCCTGAAGGCCTGCACTACCCTGCTGCCCAGCCCGAATTTTGGAAGAAGGGAGATCATCAAAATGATCCATACGGAAGTAAAGAATGCCATGCGTGGCAATCAGGCACGTATCATCGCCAAAATGAACTCGCTTTCGGATGAAGAGATCATCAACGAGCTTTACGATGCGGCGAAGGCAGGTGTGGAGATCAATCTCATTATCAGGGGCATATTCTGCATGGTTACGGAAAGCACGCGTTTCGACAGGCCTGTTAAGGCCATCAGCGTGGTGGACGAATACCTGGAGCATGCCAGGGTTTGGATCTTTCACAATGCGGGAAAGGAAAAGGTTTTCATATCATCGGCCGACTGGATGATCAGGAACCTCGACCATCGCGTAGAGGCTAGCTGCCCGATCTTTGATGAAAACATCAAAAAAGAAATCAGCGATATCATTCATATCCAGCTCAGGGATAATGTAAAGGCCAGGTGGCTGAACAACGAGCTTACAAATGAATATGTACAGGCCGATGGCCAGCAGGTAAGATCGCAGGTGGAAACGGCACTTTATTTACAACAAAAAACAGAAGCCCCAGTTGAGACTAGCAGCTATTGACATAGGAAGCAACGCAGCCCGCTTACTGATCAATGATGTAATTCCGGGACCCGCAGGGCGCCCTGAATTCGTCAAGCTTTCCCTTGTACGCGTGCCTCTTAGGCTCGGCTTCGATGTATTTGACACAGGTGGCATTTCTGCAGAAAAAGCCGAAATGTTCCTGAAGACGATCCAGGCATACAAGCTCCTGCTTGAAGTGTACCAGGTGAAGCACCTCATAACGGCTGCAACGGCGGCCATGCGGGATGCGTCGAATGCAAGACAGGTGCTCGACCACATAAAAAGCGTTACCGGCATTGACATCAGGGTCATCAGCGGCGAAGAAGAGGCGAGCTATATTTACGAGAACCATGTTGCCGAAAACCTCAGCAGCCAGGAATCCTACCTGTATATCGATGTCGGCGGCGGCAGCACGGAGCTTACTTTCTTCAGCGATGGAAGGCTCATTACGAAGCAGTCCTTCAATATAGGTACCATACGGCTGCTCAAAAACCAGGTTACCGAAGAGAATTGGAACGAGATGAAGGACTTCATCAGGCAAAAAACAAGCGGTTACCATCATATCACGGCTATAGGCTCCGGTGGCAATATCAATAAGGTATTTTCCCTTTCCAAGCGTAAGGAAGGCAAGCCGCTCAACCTTGAGCTGCTGCGCAATTACTACAAGGAATTCAGCAGCCTGAGCGTCTCACAGCGCATCACGCTGTATAATCTCCGGGAAGACCGGGCAGATGTTATCGTGCCTGCCCTGCTCATCTATATCAATGTGATGCGGTGGGCCGACGCGGACGAGATCTTCGTACCTAAGATCGGTCTTGCGGATGGGCTGATTCATCTTTTATATGACCAGGTAAAAGCGGGTGCCGACAGGCCGGTAGCCAAAATTCCCTGATGCCGCGTTCTGGCGGTTGCGAGCCCCAGCCATGCGATCTGAGCAACCACCGCGAATTCTTTAGTGGGCTGTAAGATCATTCAAAGCTTTATTTTTGGCGCTAAATGCGCAGCGCTCATGAACAAGATCACGCATAATCTTCCCTGGACCGAATCGCCTTTCTTTGAAAAAGAGCTCCGGGACGCCGGTCTGTCTGCAGAGGACGAAGCTTTCGTACGTCATTTTGCTGAGAAAGGCTATGCTATTCTCGATACCGGCATGGACCATGCCGTGCTCGACAGGATCGTACGGGAGCTGGACAAGGATTTTAAAACAAAGGCGGAGCAGTTCAAGGGCAACCATCACGAAAGCCACCGCATCCAGGATGCCTGGAAATACAATGAACTGGTAAAACAAGTAGCCGTTGCCACACCGGTCATGGATAAGCTGCAGTTATTGTACAGGCGCCGGCCCATCCCCTTTCAGACACTCAATTTTGACGTGGGGACACAACAGCGCACGCATTCCGACATGATCCATTTCAGTTCCATCCCGGAACGCTTCATGTGCGGCGTCTGGGTTGCCTTTGAAGATATCACCGAGGACAATGGCCCTCTTCATTATTACCCCGGCAGCCATAAGCTGCCTTTTTACGAGATGTCCGACATGGGTGTAAAGGCTTCGGAAAGCAAGCGGAAAAAGAACGTGTACATGGACTACTCCGATTATTATGAAAACTTCATTGAGGAGGTGGTGCAGAACCTGGGTTTAAAGAAGGAAGTGCTGCTCATTAAGAAAGGACAGGCCCTGATATGGGCTGCCAACCTGCTTCACGGCGGGGAGCCTATCAGGCGGCCGGGTGCGTCGCGCCACAGCCAGGTTTCGCATTATTATTTCGAGAATTGCACCTATTATACACCCTTGTTCACAGATTTTGCCATCAAGGAGATCTTCCTTCGACAGATCGTAGACATTTCCACAGGCGAAAAGGTCGAGAACAAATACCTGGGTGAGGTGGTGAAGAAGCACAATGTAACCGGCAAGATCCTGGAAGCCGTGCTAAAGCCCTTTGCTTTTCTCAACCGCAAATAAACCGGCAGTAGGGCAACTTGCGCTGCAACTATATTTTACATCAGCCCTGGTCGCGTTGACCGGTATTTCCTGTTCATGCATGAAAACCGGCTGACTGTTTCGAACAAACCATTAAGGCAAGCCTGCGGGTTTGCCGCTGCCGCGGTCAAGTTTCCATATAAGCCAATTGCATTAACTTGCCCCGCAAATTGCCGATATGAGCGCCAATGCCCCGGAAGTGAAACGGATCACCACCAATACGCTGCAAAAGCTCAAGCTGTCAGGAAAAAAGATAGCCATGATCACGGCCTACGATTTTTCTTTTGCCCGGATCTTTGATGCTGCCGGCATAGACGTTATACTGGTTGGGGACTCCGCATCCAATGTAATGGCCGGGCACGAGACCACGCTTCCTATAACGCTTGATCATATGATCTATCATGCCTCTTCGGTGATAAGGGGCGCTAAAAGAAGCCTGATTGTTGTAGACCTCCCCTTTGGCTCTTATCAATCCAACGGGGACATAGCCCTGGCCTCGGCCATCCGCATCATGAAAGAAACGGGTGCACATGCCATCAAGCTGGAAGGCGGCGAAGAGATCGTGGAATCGGTAAAGCGCATCATCAGCGCAGGCATACCGGTAATGGCGCATTTGGGACTAACCCCTCAATCCATCTACAAGTTCGGAACATACAGCGTGCGTGCAAAGGAAGAGGCCGAGGCCAGTAAGCTCCGGTCCGATGCCCGTCTTCTGCAGGAAGCCGGCTGTTTTGCACTCGTGCTTGAAAAGATACCGGCCAGCCTGGCGAAAGAAGTTTCCGAAAGTCTTGATATACCTACGATCGGCATCGGCGCAGGACCTCACTGCGACGGGCAGGTGCTGGTAATGCACGATATGCTTGGCATCAATACCGAATTCAGGCCCCGTTTCCTGCGGCAGTACCTTGACCTGCACGGTCAGATCACGACCGCGGTGAAACAATATATTACGGACGTCAGGTCCAACGATTTTCCAAACGAATCCGAGTCTTATTAGATCGTTTACCTATTTCAATTACTGCTTATGAAACATCCGAGAGCAATTGGCTTTTTATTACTATTTGCGTTTGTCCAGCCCATGGTGCAGGCACAGGAAAAGGAGCCGGAGCTGGACCCGGTGACCGTTACAACTTCGCTTACCCCGCAAAAACTCTCTCACACCGGAAGAAACCTTGTGGTGGTGAAGGGCGACCGTTTCGAGAACCTGCCGGTTCATTCGCTAGACGAGCTTTTGCGTTTTCTGCCTGGTGTTGAAATTCAGGCCAGGGGGCCGCTAGGCTCACAAAGTGACATCGTGCTCAGAGGAGGAACCTTTCAACAGGTGCTGGTCATACTCGACGGTATGAGGCTCAATGATCCCAATACCGGCCACTTTTCTGCCTATATTCCTATAGCACCCGCGGAGATCGACCGGATCGAAATCCTGAAAGGTGCTTCATCAGCCATCTACGGATCCGAGGCCGTGGGCGGTGTTATCCATATTATTACAAAGACTTTTGCAGCAAAGAAAGGACAGAAAACGTCGAGGGCTTCCGCGCAGGTAACCGGTGGTGAGTACGATCTCCTTTCAGCAAGCGCAGGGGGTTTTTTCAGCAATGGCCAGACCTCCGTATCGGCCGGTCTTTTATCGAACAATACCTCCGGACAACCGCAGCGCGGAACAAGAGGCTCTGTTTATTCCCATACCGGCTCTTTTTCACTCAGCCATTATATTACAGATAACTGGTCGGTTAAAATGCGCTTTGCTTACGACGACAGGCGATTCAGCGCGCAAAATTTTTACACCAACTTTACTTCTGATACGGCCGATGAGCGGATCACGGGCTTTTGGAACCAGCTGGCTATAGTACGCCAGGGAAAAAAGGACAGGCTCAGTCTTAACATAGGCTATAAAAGCCTGGACGACAAATACCGCTTCAACAGCCGTTCAGTTCCCAACAAAAGCAACAGCAAGCTGCTACAGGGGCTGCTGACGGATGAATTGTCAATCAAGGGCTCTACCTCGCTCACCACAGGACTCCAGTTCATCAGGAAACAGATCGAGTCCAACGACAGGGGCGAACACAGTATTGACCAGGTGGCTGCCTTTGCCTCGCTCAATACCCAGCTTGGAGATGCCTTTTTCTTCAGTCCAGCAGCAAGGCTGGAATGGAACGAAAGGTCCGGTTGGGAACTCATTCCCCAACTTAACCTCTCCTATCGCAAGAACAAGCTGCAGCTCAGGGCCAGCGGGGGTAAGACCATCCGTGACGCCGACTTCACGGAGCGCTTCAATAACTACCAGAAGTCCTTTGTGGCCAGCGGTCGCATTGGTAACCCTGATCTTGAGGCAGAAAGATCTTTCAGCTACGAGGCCGGAGCCGATTATTTTGTCAACAGCAAGTTCAAAGCATCGGCCGGTTTCTTTCAGCGCTATCACAGCCGCCTTATAGACTATGTGCCCACACCTTATGCAGAAATGCCCAGGCAGGAGAACCTCACACCATCGGGCAATTATGCGCTGGCCCGCAATATTTCGAAAGTCACGACTACGGGTATGGAAGCCGATCTGCAGTATGTAAACAGGTTAGGGAACGGCCATCAGCTCTGGGCTACGCTTGGCCTGTTGTGGTTGGACAGCGAAAGCAGCGAAACTACCCCCTCTTTTTATATTTCATCACATGCAAGGTTCCTCACAAATTTCTCCCTCCAGTATACCACTAAGCGCCTGGCCTTGAGTACTACCGGCCTTTATAAAACAAGAGCGCCGCAGACCTCATCTGCAGCCATCGCCCAGGTGGACAGGGCCTATTTTGTACTGAATGCAAGGGTTGAGGCCTTTGTGTGGCAACAGAAGCTCAGTGTTTTTGCGCAGGCAGACAACCTGTTCGATAAAAGCTATGCTGACCTGCTGGGAGCCCAAATGCCAGGCCGGTGGCTGATGGGTGGAATAAAAATATCTTTGTCAAAATAACGGTATGCAAGAAATATTGAAGCAACTCGGAATAAAGGAAAATAACCAGGGCACATCCACCGGAACCAAATGGTTGAAAGGTGGTGGTAAATTGATCAGCTCTTACTCGCCGGTGGATGGCAAAAAGATAGCCGATGTTGAGGCTTGCAACCGCGCAACCTACGACGAGGTACTGCACACGGCCGAAAAGGCATTTGCGGAATGGCGTCTATGGCCTTCACCCAAGCGTGGCGAGGTGGTAAGACAGATCGGTGAAGCGCTGCGGGCGAAAAAAGAAGCGCTTGGCAGGCTGGTATCTTACGAAATGGGTAAAAGCCTCCAGGAAGGTTACGGTGAAGTGCAGGAGATGATCGATATATGTGATTTCGCCGTAGGCCTATCGAGGCAGCTGCACGGGTTGACCATGCACAGCGAAAGACCAGGGCACCGCATGTATGAGCAGTGGCACCCGTTGGGTATAGTAGGCATCATATCCGCCTTTAACTTCCCTGTTGCCGTTTGGAGCTGGAATACCATGCTGGCCTGGGTTTGCGGTGATGTTTGCATTTGGAAACCTTCGGAAAAAACACCCTTGTGCGCTGTTGCCTGCCAGCAGATCATAGCGGAAGTGTTCAGCAAAAACGAAGTACCCGAGGGCGTTTGCAGCCTGGTAACCGGCGAAAGGGAAACAGGCGAATGGATCGCCCAGGATACCCGCATTCCGTTGGTATCGGCCACTGGCTCCACCAGGATGGGAAAACAGGTAGGCGCTGCCGTTGGCGCGAGGCTAGGACGTTCCCTTCTGGAGCTCGGCGGTAACAATGCCATCATCATCTCAAAAGATGCCGACCTCGACATGGCGCTTGTTGGCTGCGTTTTCGGAGCAGTTGGAACCGCCGGTCAAAGGTGCACCACCACCAGACGCCTCATCATACACGAAGCCATTTACGATGCGTTCCGCGATAAGCTGGTGAATGCCTATAAACAGCTGCGCATAGGCGATCCGCTGGATGAAAAGAACCATGTTGGGCCGCTTATCGATAAAGGAGCCGTGGAAATGTACCTGCAGGCCATAGAAAAATGCAAGCAGGAAGGCGGAAATTTCCTTGTCGAAGGCGGTGTGCTGGAAGGCCCCGGATTCGAAAGCGGCTGTTATGTCAAGCCCTGCATAGCCGAGGCAGAGCCCCATTTCAGCATCGTACAGCATGAGACCTTTGCCCCAATTCTCTACCTGATGAAATACAGCAGCTTTGAACAAGCTATTGCCATACAGAATGGAGTGCCACAGGGACTTTCCTCTTCAATAATGACGCTCAACCTGCGTGAGGCCGAACAGTTCCTTTCCTCGGCCGGCAGCGATTGCGGCATTGCCAATGTGAACATCGGTACATCCGGTGCCGAAATCGGCGGTGCCTTCGGAGGCGAAAAAGAAACCGGCGGTGGCAGGGAAAGCGGAAGCGATGCCTGGAGGATATATATGAGGCGCCAAACCAATACGATCAATTACAGCGCAAAACTGCCTCTGGCACAAGGAATTAAGTTTGATCTTTAAAGTTCAGGCCGCCTCGGTTTTGGAACGATGGGTGCCGGATGGAAGGGGCGAAAGATTAACAGTTCGCGGCCAACCACTTGTCCTGTTTTACCAACTTGATTAGGGCGGTTTGCCTAATTTTACTTACTCTATTTTTTTATAAAATCGAAATCAAATGATGATGAACCTAAAAAGATCCGTGCTGAGCATGTCCGCGATGGGTATAGGGCTCGTGCTGTTCGGACAGACCTCCGTAAAGGAGGTACCAAATGGCTGGCATTTAAAGGACCGCCAGGCCACAGGGTTATACGGCATAAGCCTGGACAAGGCTTATGAATTTGTGAAGGGCAAAAAAAGCCAGACGGTTGTGGTAGCTGTAATCGATTCCGGGATTGATACAACGCACGAAGACCTGAAGCCGATTCTGTGGAAGAATCCTAAAGAAGTGCCCGGGAACGGTATTGATGATGACGGCAACGGCTATATTGACGACGTTCATGGCTGGAACTTCCTCGGCGGTCGTGATGGCAGGAATGTAAAAGAAGATTCTTATGAAGCTGCCCGCGTATATCATATGTACAAGTCCAAGTTCGAGAATGTAAAGGACCCTTCCTCCCTGAGCGCGCAGGACCAGGAGCAATACAAGAACTGGAAAAGAGCTGAATCCGATATTACCAAGGGAGTGGATGCAACCGAGCTCATGTTCATGAGAAGGCTTTATCCCAACCTGAAAAAAGGTGATTCCATTATCGCAGCTGACCTGAAAAAGCAGGAATACAGCGGTAAGGACCTTCAAAGCTATACGCCTACCAGCCCGGTGGCCGCTGAAACAAAGAATATCATCCTGAGCATCTGTGCTGCCAATAACAATAATTTCGATATCACCAACAAGCAACTGCTCGACGATATCGAAGGCCAGCTCCGCAAAGCTGAAGCTGCTGACACGCCTCCCCGTAATTACCGCGGCGAGATTGTAAAGGATAACGAGAATGACATCAATGACCGTTTTTACGGCAACAATGATATCATGGCCAATACCCCTTTCCATGGAACCCACGTATCGGGCATTATCGCCGCGGTGCGTAACAATGGCAAAGGCATTGACGGCATCGCCGACAATGTAAGGATCATGACCCTGCGTGCCGTGCCTGATGGCGATGAGCACGACAAGGATATTGCACTGGCCATCCGCTATGCGGTGGACAACGGTGCCAAGATCATCAATATGAGCTTTGGAAAAGGCTTTTCGCCCCAGAAACAATGGGTGGATGATGCCGTGAAGTATGCTGAAAGCAAAGGCGTATTACTGATCCATGCCGCGGGTAACGATGCCAGGAACCTGGACTCTTCTTACAACTTCCCCAATCCTACATTTGCGGGTACTGCTACCAAGGCAAGCAACTGGCTTACTATTGGTGCCAGCGGTGATCCAAAAAATGGCGGACTGACGGCTGGTTTTTCTAACTATGGAAAAAATGAAGTCGATGTGTTTGCGCCTGGTGTGAACATCTACTCTACTATACCCGGTGGTACTACTTATGGTAATGCATCCGGAACCAGCATGGCTTCGCCGGTAACAGCCGGTGTGGCAGCCTTCCTGCTGCAATATTACCCCTCACTCACACCCCAGCAGCTTAAAACTGTGCTGGAAAAGAGCTCGGTGGCTCCTGCTGCCAAGGTCAATGTTCCAGGTACAGGTACAGAAGCAGATCTGTCTGAGCTGAGCCGTACAGGTGGTCTTATAAACGCTTTCGAAGCAGCCAAGCTCGCAGCTGAGATGACAGCCAAGAATGCGAAGCAGCCCGTTAAGAACAAGATGAAGGTAAAGAACAGCAAAAAATCATAAACAATTTTTCTTTTTAGTACAGACCCCGGTTTAGCCGGGGTTTTTTATTTTTATTCAAATAAGAAATTATGGCAACAGCCGACCTGAATCGAATTCCTGCTTTTTATCACCGATATGTGAAAAGGGTATCGGAAGCCAGCCCTGAACAGGCTTTTCTCCAGCACCAGACAGAGCTTGCCGGGGAGCTCATGAAGATACCTGAAGACCGCTGGGACTACCGTTATGCCGAGGGCAAATGGTCTGTAAAAGAACTCGTGCAGCATGTTATCGATGCAGAGCGGATATTTTGCTACCGGGCTTTGCGTTTCGCCCGGAACGACCAGACCGAGCTTCCTGGTTTTGACGAGAATCTGTATACCGAGTTTTCCAATGCAGGCCACCGCACCAAGGCCTCCCTTCTCGAAGAGCTTGCAACGGTCCAGAAGTCTTCGGCGCAGTTAGTGAGCTCTTTCAGCCCGGAGCAGCTTCAAAGAGAAGGCATTGCCAATGGCGAGCGGGTGTATGTAGCGGGTATCGGGTATATTATAATCGGGCATGCCCTTCATCACAAAGCAGTGCTGATGGAGCGGTACCTGTAGGCTGAGAATTGACCTTATTGCGGCATATTTGCCGGCCTCCTTTTCCGGTGATTACTGCTTACTAAGCAACCGTGCATAAAAAAACCCGCCGGGTCATCCGGCGGGTTTGATCGCTAAAGTACAGCTTATCTTCTTAGAATGTCTTGGCAGGCGTAGCCTGTTTACCCTTGGCAATATTGTGCTGGATCACCATATCATTAATGATCTTGACGGCCTCGTCCACATAAATATCCTTGCTCACATTGTTCAGCCATTGCTTATATCGTTCCGTCTTATCCTTGTCGGCAGATACATAACGCTCCTGGTCCTGCTTAAGGAAGGATATCTGCATGGCCTGATCAAGCTTAACCAGCTTTTCTATACGCTTAACTGCTTCTCTTGTTACCTTCTGCTCCTTCCTGAATTGGTTGATCTCAAGCGGGTATTCTTTGTCGTTTTGCTTTGCAAGCAGATCGGTTTCCTGCTTGATGAGCCTGAACACAGAATCATTGGCGATCCTGGCATTGGCAAGGTTCTTAATTGTCTGGAAGCTGAAACCAGGCTGCCAGAGCGAATAATTAGCCTTTCCAATCTCGTCGTATTCGAGGGAATTGGTATTGTGCTTTTCCCTTAGCTGAAGGTATTCATAATAGTCAGGAACCACCACATCAGGCACTACACCCTTCTGCTGGGTTGAACCGCCGCTGATGCGATAGAATTTCTGCAGTGTGAGCTTGAGCGAGCCGAGCTCGGAATTCGTATTCATGAAGTTGGACTCAGGATCAAGTCCGAAGCTGCGCTGAACAGTACCTTTTCCATAGGTGCTTGTACTGCCAATGACCACGCCACGGCCATAGTCCTGGATGGCAGCAGCCAGTATCTCAGAGGCTGATGCACTGAACTCATTGACCATAACGGCAAGCGGTCCATCATACAGGACACCGCCATCCTTATCTTTCATCACTTCAGGTTGGCTTTCGCGGCCTTTCACCTGCACAACAGGTCCCTGGTCGATAAACAGACCAGCGATCTGGATCACATCATAAAGAGATCCACCACCGTTGTTGCGAAGGTCTATCACGATACCATCCACTTTTTCAGCTTTTAACTTCTTTACCTCGTTGGCCACATCCACGGAGCTGCGGTGAGGATCGGTAGGATCATTGAAATTAGCATAGAACTCAGGCAGGAAGATATAGCCGATTTTGGAAGTGCCCTGGTTGATCACTGCACTCCGTACATAGGTTTCATCCTGCACGATCTTATCGCGGATAAGAGCGATGGTCTTGAGGGTTCCATCCTTTTTGCGAAGCGTAAGCCTTACCTCGGTGCCTTTTTTGCCACGGATGATCTTTACAGCGTCTTCAACCGTATAACCGGCAAGCTCCACGGGTGTGTCTTTGCCCTGAGCAACCCTTACCACAACATCACCTACCTCAACCTGCTCAGACTTATGTGCCGGTCCGCCGGGCAATACGCTGGCAATCTTAATGTTGCCTTCGTCATAAGTAAGCTGTGCGCCAATACCATCGAAGGAGCCGCTGAGCTGCTCATCGAAATATCTTTTGTCGACCGGGGGCATGAACTCTGTATAAGGGTCCATCATCTGGGTAATGGTGTTGACATAGATGCTGAACTTCTCATCATCATCAAACTTAAGACGGTAACGTTCGAAGGTACGGTCCATAGCGGTCCTGATCTTGTCACGTGCTTCCTTCTCAAGCTCGGCATCGGTCTTTGATACGAACCCATCTTTACCCTTGTTGCTTTCCCTGGCTTCCTGGAGCTCGACATAACGCTGCAATGCCAGGTACTTCAAGCGCTTGCGCCACTGCTCCGTACGCTCCGCATCGGTATTGGCAAACTTGTTCTTATCGGCATCTGTTACCACGCTTTCATTAACTGTAAAGTCGAAAGGCCGGGAAAGAATGTCCTTGTAGATGGCAGTAGCTTCTTCCGCTCTCTTGTTAAAGATTTTACCCACTTCGAGAAAGAACTGCACAGGTGCACCTTTGATCTCATCATCTATGCGGGTGGAGAAACGGCTAAGCGCCGCCAGGTCTTCCTGCTTGAAAATATTCTTGTCCGGATCGAGCTCTTCAAAATATTTATTGTAAACTTTCTTGGAGAATTCGTCATTGATATCCTTTGGACTATAATGGCCCTGGGCCAGTATCTCGCCCACCAGCTGCAGGATCTTTTCATATTTGGATGGTGGATTGGTATTTGGCTTACCCATCGTTTGGAAAGCAAGGAAGACCCCTGCGATCACCATCACGATCAGTATCGGTAATCTCTTCATATTAAACAGGTATTTAATTGCCTCAGGCATGTGTACCAAATTTAGCGCAAAAATTATGCATTAAAAGCATCGCGGGGCTTTTAACAAACGTTTTTGACGGACGGAAAAAGCAGCACAACAGAAGGCATCGGTCCTGTTCAACAAACAGGTTTTTTGAATAGCCATCATTGCACAACGAGGAGATCGAAATACATGAGAAAGCCTGTACCGCTTGCAGGCAGCGGCATGGAGGTGTTTTAACCATCACATTGCAATGGGAAGAACGCACCGGTTATGCCCTCTATCCTGGTCGTGCTTTTGCATACTCGGACACGCTCCGGGGCCGGCTAAATATTTTTTCAGCGCTCAAGTTTTATCATTTCCTTTTCTTATTTTTGCGTCCTCAAACGGTGATTGTAGCTCAGTTGGTTAGAGCATCAGATTGTGGTTCTGAGGGTCGCCGGTTCGAACCCGGTCAGTCACCCAGCCCCCGCTCCTTGCGGGGCTTTTTATTTGCCGCTTATCCTTTTTAATGTTAATTAAGGTTAAGGATTTATAAGACCCCGGCAGCCTGGATTACCTTTGCGATCTTAACAAATTAATGTACATGAAGAAAATCCTTGCACTGGTGGTGATGTGCATGACTGCGACAATTGGATTTGGCCAGCCTCCCGGCGGCTTTCCCAGGGGCGGACAGCAGGGTCCACAGATCAATGGCCGGTTCTACGGCAAGATCGTGGATGCTGCCAACAAAGGTGTTGAAGCTGCTTCTGTGACACTGGTAACCAACCGCATGGACTCGGTTACCAAAAAACCCAAAGAAGTAATTGTAGGCGGAATGCTTACTTCCAGTTCAGGTGAATTCAGCATAGAGAACGTACCCGTTTTTGGTCGTTATAAGCTCAAGGTCACCGGCATCGGCTACAAAGCCTTTGAACAGGCGGTTGCTTTCGAGATGCCCAACCGCAATGCCATGGGCAATGACCCTGCTGCTATGATGAGCGCTCTCGATAAAGACCTGGGTAATATCAAAGTGGAGATCGATAACAATATGCTGGGCAATGTAACGGTCACGGCTTCCAAGCCCCTTATGCAGATGGGCATTGATCGCAAAGTATTCAATGTGGATAAGAATCTTGTGTCAGCAGGAGGCTCCGCAGTAGATGTAATGAGGAATGTTCCCTCCCTCAACGTGGATATCGATGGAAATGTAACGCTTCGCAACAATGCGCCGCAGATCTTCGTAGACGGCAGGCCTACCAACCTGACCCTTGAGCAAATTCCGGCGGATGCCATAGAAAGCGTCGAGATCATTACCAATCCCTCTGCCAAGTTCGATGCATCGGGCGGTACCGCCGGCATCCTGAACATCGTTCTTAAAAAGAACAAGCGGATCGGGTACAGCGGCAATATAAGAGCCAATGTCGATTCGCGTGGACGTGTTGGCGGCGGCGGTGATATTAATATCCGTCAGAACAAAATCAATTTTTTCGCCAGCGGTATGTATAACCAGCGAAAGTCTATCAGCACGGGTACAACAGACAGAAGAAATCTCATCTTCGATCCTAAGAACACCTTCCAGGACGATCGCAACGTAATGACGGGCGCCTTCGGCTTTGGCCGTTTCGGTATTGACTATTTCGTCGACAACCGCAATACCATCACACTGAGCCAGACCTTCGCCCGCGGAAACATGAATCCTTTTAACAGGAGCTATATCTATACCGACCTTGGCGCCAATGGCAGCACAGATTCACTGCAGGAACGCTTCACTGATTCGGAGAATGAATTCAGGAACATGGGCTCCCAGGTGAGCTTCAAGCATAATTTTCCGAAGGCCGGCCGCGAGTGGACGGCAGACGTTACCTATAACAGGGGCAGGAACGAGAACAACAATTTCATTACCGCCAATTATTTTGGTCTTCCAGGCCGCGTATTCGATGCTACCCTGCGCCAGGAACAGCTTGGCTCGGGTGAGAACAATAACCTCATCGTACAGACAGATTATGTGAACCCTATCAGCGACAAATCCAAGTTCGAGATGGGCGCGAGGGCTGCAATACGGGAAACCAACAGCGCCACGGATTATTTCAATATAGAAAATGGCGGTACCAAAGTAGCGATCCCGGACCAGAATGTACTTTTTACCAGCAATGACAGAGTTTATGCTGCTTACGCGACCTATTCAAGCAAGCTCAAGAACTTTGGCTACCAGCTCGGGCTTCGTGCAGAAAGCTCGAATTATGAAGGCGACCTCGTAGGCAAGAACCAGTCCTTCAAGGTTGACTTTCCCATCAGTCTTTTTCCCAGCCTGTTCCTATCGCAAAAACTTAACGACAATACGGATCTCCAGCTGAACTATAGCCGCAGGATCAACCGTCCGGGCTTCTGGCAGCTGTTTCCTTTTACCGATATCAGCGATATATTCAATGTAAGCAGGGGCAATCCTAACCTCAAGCCGGAATTCACCAACTCACTGGAGCTTTCTTACAGCAATATTTATGGCAAGAACAGGGACAACCTGCTGGCTTCGGTTTACTTCAAGAATACAAACAACCTGATCACCAGGGTTTTTGGTGAACCCGAATATGTACCTGCCTATGACAGCCTGATGTCGGTTGCAACCTATATCAATGCCAACAGCAGTTATGTAACAGGGCTTGAGCTCATTGGACGTAACAAGGTGACCAAGTGGTGGGATCTAACCGCCAATGCCAACCTCTTTACATCTAAAATAGACCTTGTGGATCAGCCGGACCCCGATCAGTTTGTGAGCTATTTCTTTAAGCTCAATAACAGCTTCAAGCTGCCGAAGAACTTCTCTGTTCAGCTTTCCGCCGACTACCAGTCGAAGATCATCTCCGCTCCCGGAGGTTCCGGAGGCGGCAACCGTGGCGGCGGCTTTGGTGGCGGTGGCGGTATGTTCGGAGGCGGCGGTTCCGCAGCGCAGGGCTTTATCCGTTCGAACTACGGCGTGGATGCAGCAGTCCGTTTTGAATTCCTGAAAGAAAGAAGGGCTTCGATTTCCCTCAATGTCAACGATATCTTCAGAACCAGGGTATACGATGCATTTACTGTGTCGCCTGTATTTGCTCAGGACGTAAGGCGCAGAAGAGATCCGCAGGTATTGCGACTGAACTTCAACTACCGTTTTGGTAAGTTTGATGCCAGCCTTTTCAAGCGCAAGGCTACAAAAGGAGACAACAATGTAAATATGGAGGGTGCCAATTTTTAAGCTCCACTTCTCATAAATCCGATAAAAACGATTTCCTGAACCAGGAGAATAAGGCTGGTCAGATCAAATTAGAAAAGGCCCCGGACTCATCCGGGGCCTTTGTTTATTTTTGAGCCCATGTATAAGTTCGTGATCATTGGTTGCGGGACAGCCGGCAGCCTCCACGCAGCGCAAACCGCTACCCTGGGCAAGCTGGAGGCCGTATGCGATATAAAGCCGGAAAAAGCCCAGGCTTTGGGTGAAAAGCACGATGCCAGGGCCTACCGTTCGATCGAGGACCTGCTGTCCGGCACGCCTGATGCTGACATCGTATGTGTGTGCACGCCAGCAGGTCTTCATGCCGAACACATCATCAAGTCCTTGCAGGCAGGCAGGAACGTGATCAGCGAATCACCGCTATGCCTTACAAAAGCCGCAGCCTGGCAGATGATTGAAACAGAAAAATTCTGCGGCAGACGGCTGGTTCCATACGAAGCTTATCATTCATACCGCTTGCCTGCCGGCCTGGAGACGAAAATTACAGCTGCCCACAGTTTTGAATTAATCTGTCATGACCGGGCAGATGAACAGGAAGACGGGAATTCCTGGCAATTGCAAAGGTTTCCTGGCGGTGGCAGGCTGTATACTTCCTTCTGTCGTGAAATAGACCTCCTTGTTAAACTGTTTGGTCTTCCGGCCATTGTGAAGGGCAGCACAGGCGGCCAGATAAGTCCCTCCGCCACAGAAAACAATGGAGAAGCCGAAATGCAGATGGCAAACGGCTCTAAGGGCAGACTGGCCTGGGCAACCGGCGGAGCAGAGCGAAAGAGCCAGCTCCGCATTTTTGACGAGAAGGGTGGGATAACCAGTATCGATCTTCCGGGAAACCGGCTGCAGCATGGGGATATCTATCCGGGTATGCTGCGGGACTTCCATGAAAAAAAGTCCACCGCTCCCCTGTTGCTGCGCGCTGCGGCTACCGCGGAAGCGATTGAAAAGATATACAAAGGCATTTTACCCGAGAACCATGACTAAGCCCAGGCGAATTTATTTTACCGTCACCAATGACCTATCTTATGATCAGCGAATGCACAGGATATGCGGTTCGCTGGTTGAAGCCGGTTTTGACGTATGCCTGGTAGGGCGAAAGCTATCTTCATCGAAGCCGCTGGCAGAACAAAGGTTCAGACAAAAAAGAATACGCTGCTTTTTCAATAGATCTGTATTGTTCTACGCTGAATACAACCTGAGGCTTTTTTTCTTCCTGCTGGGGAGAAGGATGGACGCCATCTGTGCCATCGATCTTGACACCATTCTCCCCTGCCTGTTGATTTCAGTTCTTAAAAAGATCCCAAGGGTGTATGATGCCCATGAATATTTCACAGAGCTGAAAGAGGTCAGAACTCGTCCATTTATACACCGGTGCTGGCTGGCTATAGAGCGGTTCTGTGTTCCTCGCTTTACAAAGGGCTATACGGTAAGTGAAGGTCTCGCCGTAGCTTTTAAAACGCAGTATGGGTGCAGCTATGAATTAATAAGGAACCTGCCGGTGCTCAAAACAGAAGAACACCTCCCGCAGCGCGAGGACTTTTTGCTTTACCAGGGTGCTGTCAATGAAGGCCGTGGCTTTGAATATATTATTCCGGCGATGCGGGAGCTCAACTACCGGCTGGTGGTTTGCGGCGATGGCAATTTCATGTCCAACCTGCGCCAGCTTATTAAGGAGTATGGCGTAGCCGATAAAGTTGAGCTAAAAGGCATGATGATGCCGCAGGAGCTGAGGCCCCTGGCCTTAAAAGCCGCTTTGGGAATAGGGCTGACCGAAAAAGAAGGCCTTAATCAATACTATGCGCTGCCCAACAAGTTCCTGG
The DNA here is from genome assembly GCA_035761965.1 of Flavisolibacter sp. Classification (GTDB taxonomy): domain Bacteria; phylum Bacteroidota; class Bacteroidia; order Chitinophagales; family Chitinophagaceae; genus Flavisolibacter. The sequence goes on from DASTPZ010000057.1 coordinate 18,362, forward strand.
ATTATATACATGCAGGATTGCCTCAAATCGCGATGGCCTATCCGGAATATGAAAAAATCAACCGTGAATATGAAGTAGCGTTCCTGCTTTCGGAGCTTTCGGTTCGCGAAATAGTGGATGGGATCAACCGAGCCATGCTGGATGTATCGGGAAGAGCGGCCATGCAAGCCAACTGCATGAAGGCAAGAACTGTATTTTGCTGGCAGCAGGAAGAGAAGCAGCTGATCCGCTTTTATAAAAAACTGTTCCGGCTTGACTGACCCTATTCATATCGTTTGCCTCGACGCACCCTCTCCGGCTGATTATGGCGGTGCCATCGACATGCACTGGAAGATCAGGGCCCTGGCCCAAAGCGGAAGGAAGATTATCCTTCATTATTTCAATTACCGGGAAGAAAGAGGAGCAGGAGACCTGGCGCCTTTCTGCATGGCAGTACATAAGTACAGCAGGAAAAATCTCGCCCATTCCCTTCCATTGAACCTTCCCTACACGGTGGCCTCCAGGATCAACAAAGAGCTGGTAAAAAGACTGAATGAGGATGACCATCCGGTATTGCTGGAAGGCTTGCATACAGCCGGCATCCTGCCTTTTCTCGACCCCCTGCGCAAGAAGCTCCTGCGCATGCACAATGTGGAAAGCACTTATTACAGAAAGCTGTCGCTGGCAGAACGAAACCCCTGGCGGCGTGCTTACTATCAACTCGAAAGCTCGCGCCTTCACCGTTTTCAGCAAACGCTGGATCCCTCCCTGCCTATAGCCTGTATTTCGCTTGACGACAGGGAAGAGCTCTCTGCACGGTATGCACTAAAGAATCAATATTTCATCCCGGCCTTTTTGCCCTGGCAGGAGGTAAAGGGGATGGAGGGCCATGGCGACTACTGTCTCTATCATGGCAATATGACCGTAACCGAAAACGAAGCCGCAGCCTCGTGGCTCATAACAGAAGTATTTTCCCGGTTAAGCATACCGTTGGTGATAGCTGGCCGCGGCATTAGCAAAAGGTTGATGCTCCAGGCCAAAGCCCATTCGCAGGTAAGCGTTGTAAGCGATCCGGCAGAGAGCGAGCTGAATGACCTGATCAGCAGGGCTCATGTGCATGTTCTGCCTTCACTTAACCGCACGGGTGTAAAGCTGAAATTGCTGCATGCGCTTTTTGAAGGCCGGTTCTGTATCACCAACAGCAACGGAGTAAGCGGCAGCGGCATCGGCGAAATGGCTATCATCGCGCAAACGGCCGGGGAGTTTGCAGACAGGATCAGCACGCTGATGGATTCATCCTTTACAGGCGCAGATAAGAAAAACCGCCAGCAGCTGCTGGCGATATATGATAACAGAGCAAATGCCCGGAAGATCAATGAGCTATTGTAGCGTTGTCGACCACCCTTCCCTGCTCTGTTCTTACCATGCGCGCAGGAAACTTTTGTATCACGATGTAGTCGTGGGTAGCCATTACAACCGCGGTTCCATAATCCCTGGCAATGTGAATAAGGAGCTGCATGATCTCGTCGGAAGTTTCCGGATCAAGGTTACCTGTGGGTTCATCGGCGAGAATAAGCTTGGGTGAGTTCAGCAGGGCTCTTGCAATATCCACGCGCTGCTGCTCGCCTCCACTCATTTCATAGGGCATCTTAAAGCCTTTCGACTTCAATCCCACTTTCTCCAGCACATCAGCGATCTTTTCATTCATGAGCTTTTCATCCTTCCAGCCAATAGCCTTCAACACGAATTTGAGGTTATCGTTTACATTCCGGTCTGTGAGCAGCTGAAAGTCCTGGAATACAACGCCCATGTTCCTCCTCAGGTAAGGAACGGTCTTCCAGGTAAGCTTGCGCAGATCATAGCCTACAACCGAGCCCTGGCCTTGCTCCAGCGGCAA
>DASTPZ010000058.1:0-14759 GCA_035761965.1 Flavisolibacter sp.
GCCACCTGCTTTTTGGGACAGGTACTGATGCCTGGCTCTCCGTATTCTTCTACCTGATGATAGCTATGCCGGAGAACGCGGAGAAGCTTCTACCGCTTCTGCTCGTTGCCGCTGTGCAATGCCGCAAACATTGATGCCAGCCCTGGCACAAATTTTACGCCTGCTGATCAGGTGCGTTAGAACCAGGGTATAGAGCAAACGGTCCTGGCCGCAGGTCCGGGCATTAATCCATAAACAGCGGAACATGGCAATAAAGGGCAATGAGCAGCTTTGGTGGCAAACAGGCATTATTTACCAGGTCTATCCTCGCTCTTTCCAGGATAGCAATGGAGATGGTATAGGCGACCTGCAAGGTATTATACAAAGACTCGACCACCTGCAGTGGCTGGGTGTTACCGCTATTTGGATCTCACCCATCTATCCCTCTCCCATGGCCGATTTTGGTTATGACATATCCGACTACAGGGGCATACATCCCCTCTTCGGCACGATGGAAGATTTTGACCGGCTCCTCTCCGCAGTTCATGAAAAAGGCATGAAGCTGATACTCGATCTTGTGCCCAACCATACTTCCGACCGGCATCCCTGGTTCCTCGAAGCACGCTCATCCCGCACCAACCCTAAAAGACAATGGTATATATGGCAGGATGGCAAGCCGGATGGGAGCCCGCCCAATAACTGGCTCAGCGTTTTTGGCGGACCGGCCTGGGAATGGGATGAAGAAACAGGTCAATACTATTACCATGCATTTTTAAAGGAACAACCCGATCTCAACTGGCGCAACCCCGAGGTGCAGCAGGCTATGCTCGATGTGATGAAGTTCTGGCTGGAAAAGGGAGTGGATGGCTTCAGGGTAGATGTAATGTGGCATATGATCAAGGATGCGCAGCTGAGAGACAATCCCGACAACCCGGCCTACCTGCAGCACATGGCCGATTATGAAAAGCTCCTGCCGGTCTATTCGACCGACCAGCCGGAAGTGCACGAGATCGTCCGGCAAATGAGAACGGTGCTGGATGGATATAATGAAAGAATGATGATCGGCGAGATATACCTCCCCGTTCGTAAGCTTGCCAGCTATTATGGAAGGGACAATGATGAAGCGCATCTGCCCTTTAATTTCATCCTGCTTTCCCTTCCCTGGGATGCCAAGAAAATCGCCGTGGCCATCGACGAATATGAAGGCGTGCTTCCGGCCGGAGGCTGGCCCAACTGGGTGCTTGGCAACCACGACCAGCCCCGCGTTACCAGCAGGGTTGGCCTGCAGCAGGCCCGGGTTGCCGCCATGCTGCTGCTTACGCTTCGTGGTACGCCCACGATCTATTACGGAGATGAGCTGGGCATGCAGGACGTGCCCATTCCACCCGAAGAGATACAGGACCCTCAGGGTCTCAACATGCCGGATAAGAACCTGAGCCGCGACCCCGGGCGCACGCCTATGCAATGGGATGACTCTGATGGAGCAGGCTTTAGTGCGGTAAAACCATGGCTCCGGCTGGATGCCCGCTACAAAAAACTTAATGTAGCCAGGCAGCAGTCCGATCCGGACTCCATGCTCAACCTTTACCGGCGACTGATCACCCTAAGGCAGCGCGAGCCTTCCCTGACCATTGGTGCTTACCAGCCTGTTTACTCCGATCAGCAGGTATTGGCTTACAGAAGGCAGGCACCGCAAAGTGCTGCTTTCCTAATCCTGCTCAACCTGAGCCATCGCCCTTCCTACACGAGGCTGGAAAAGGAAAAGCTGGCAGGCACCATTGTTTTGTCCACCTCGCCCGAGAGAGAAGGTGAGCAAGTGGCCGGCACCATCACATTGAGTGGCGATGAAGGTATTATCGTATTGCTCGACAACAGTCTTTAGCTGCATATCATGGAGCGTACTTCGAGGACGGGCTATCCTGCCTTACCCGGTCTGGAAAGATCGGAACAGATCATTTTCAAAATCCTCAAGACAGGGCATTTCATCCCGGTAAAGCGATTTAAAAACCAGGCTCTATCTTTGTGTACCAGATACACATTTGCCGGCTATCGGGATCTTGGGTTGCTTGCCTGCATGAACAGGGTTTTTGTTTGACGCATGAGTGGCGTCGTGAAATTTTAAATGAGACAATGATGCAGGATGCAACAATATCGCTGAATAAATTGAGAAAAGCTTACAGGCTGGCCGTAGGATGCCTGTTCTTTATGCAGGGGCTTTGTTTTGCCAGCTGGGCATCAAGAATACCCAGCATACAGCAAAAGCTGGGGGTTTCGGAAATGTCGCTCGGGCTTATCCTGCTTGCGCTTCCGGCGGGCTCAATGATCGGGCTGCCTTTTTCTGGCTGGCTGGTAACCCGTTTCGGCAGCAAGCGAGTGGCTGCGAATGCCCTGCTTGTTTACAGCCTGCTGCTGCTCGCCGTAGGCTTCTCTCCTACCATATGGATGCTGGTGGCTGGCCTTGTGCTCTTTGGCATGGCAGGGAATATATCGAATATTGCCATCAACACGCAGGCTGTAGGCGTTGAAGCCAGGTATGGGCGCAATATTATGGCTTCTTTTCACGGGCTTTGGAGCCTGGCCGGTTTTGCTGCTGCAGGTATTGGCTCTTTCATGACCGGCCGCAACATCGTTCCATTCAACCATTTCCTGATCATAACAGCCTTACTGCTTGCGGGCATTGCCGCCTGCTTTCAATACCTGCTGCCGGAGGAGCAGGGAAAAGCGACCACGGGCGCAAAGCTCTTCGGCAAGCCGGACAAACAATTGCTCGGACTGGGACTTATTGCTTTTTGCTGCATGCTCTGCGAGGGCGCCATGTTCGACTGGAGCGGCATTTACTTTAAAAAAGTGGTTGAAGCACCGCCGGCGATGATCGGGGCAGGTTATACAGCATTTATGTGCACCATGGCGGCCGGGCGTTTTTTTGCCGACAGGGTTACAAGCCATTTGGGCTTTAAGAAAACGGTCAGGATCAGCAGTGTGCTGATCGCATCAGGCCTGGGGCTTTCGGTTGTGCTTCCCCATCTTTACACGGCTATTGCGGGTTTCCTGCTTGTTGGCTTTGGCGTTTCCTCCGTGGTGCCGCTGGTATACAGCGAGGCGGGGAAGTCAAAAATCTTTGCCCCGGGTCCTGCGCTGGCAGCGGTCTCCAGCATCGGCTTCCTGGGTTTCCTGATCGGTCCCCCGCTCATCGGCATCATTGCCGGTTTGTTCAGCCTGAGGCTTTCTTTTTTGTTCATTGCCATCATAGGTATCCTTATCTTCATCATTGCCGGCTCTCCGGCCAAAAGCGGTGCTGCCGGGGGCAGGCCGGACAAAACTGACTCAACCCTAATGCGCTAATTTATGCCTGTTTACCAGATCCACCAGAACGACCAGTCCCTTCCCCAATGGGGACCCTATCTCAGTGAAAGACAGTGGGGAACCGTACGTGAAGACTACAGCCTTGACGGGAATGCCTGGCAATACTTTCCTTTCGAACATGCCCATCTTCGCACCTACCAATGGGGAGAGGACGGTCTTGCGGGCATTTCGGACCGCTTCCAGAATCTTTGCTTCGCACTCGCGCTCTGGAATGGCAAGGACCCCATACTTAAAGAAAGGCTCTATGGCCTGCATAACGGTGAAGGCAACCATGGCGAAGACGTAAAGGAGCTTTATTATTACCTCGACAATACGCCTTCTCATGACTATATGGAATACCTGTACAAATACCCGCAGCAGGAATTTCCTTACGAGAAGCTCAAGCAGGAGAACCGCAAGCGATCCAGGCTCGAACCCGAATACGAGATACTGGACACTGGCATCTTCAACAACAAAAGATATTTTGACATCAAGGTTACTTATGCCAAAAAAACGCCTACGGATATTTTTATCAAGGTAGACATTACCAACCATTACCACAGGTCTTCCGAGCTTACGGTACTGCCCACGCTTTGGTTTTCGAGGCAGTCTTTCAACAGGGAGCTTGAAACCCAGCCTTCGATCAGTTATAACAGTCTTAACAGCGTAAAGGCCAGCCACGAGCGCCTGGGCGATTATTATTTTTATTGCCAGCACCCGTCGGGACTGCTTTTTACCAATAACGTCACCAACCGCCAAAAGCTCACAGGCGAGGCCAATGAGGATATTTTTGTAAAGGATGCCATCAACGATGCCATCGTCAAGGGCATCAATGCAGAGGCCCTGCGCAATAAAAAATCGGGGACCAAGTTTGCTTCGGTCCACAAACTCAGGGTAGCTGCCGGTGCCACCAGGACCATCTATTTCCGGTTGAGCGACCAGGCACTGACCAATGGCTTTGAAAAAGGTTTCGAGCAGCTCTTCAGCCAGCGCAAAAAAGAGGCGGATGAATTTTACGAACGCCTGATGCCCGCAAACATCAGCCCCGAAATGGCGAGGGTACAGCGGCAGGCTATGGCGGGTTTGCTTTGGAGCAAACAGTTCTATGCCTATGACGTTGAAAAATGGCTGAGCCAGGGCGATGGCGTTACACCGGTTACCCCGCAGCGCATGCATGGCCGCAACCACGAATGGCAGCACCTCAAGAACCAGGATATTATTTCGATGCCGGATAAATGGGAATATCCCTGGTACGCAGCCTGGGACCTCGCCTTCCAGTGTATTTCAATGGCGGTGGTAGACCCGGATTTTGCCAAACACCAGCTGCTGCTCATCATGCGCGAATGGTATATGAAACCCGACGGCCAGCTGCCGGCATACGAATGGAATTTCAGCGATGTGAACCCCCCGGTGCATGCCTGGGCAGCCTTTGAAGTATACAATATCGAGAAAAGGATGAAGGGTGTAGGCGACCTGCTTTTCCTGAAAAAGATCTTTCAAAAGCTGCTGATCAATTTTACCTGGTGGATCAACAGGAAGGACCGGAACGGGAACAATCTTTTTGAAGGAGGCTTTTTGGGTTTGGATAATATCGGCGTATTCAACCGCAGCTTTCATGGCGACAATATGCAGCTGGAACAGGCCGATGGCACGAGCTGGATGGGCACCTATGCCCTCAACATGATGGACATTGCCCTGGAGATCGCCATTCACGACGAATCTTTTGAAGATACAGCCACTAAGTTCTTTGAACATTTTGTGCTGATAGCCGAGTCGCTCAACGAGCACCACCTCTGGAGCAAGGAAGACAAGTTCTTTTATGATGTGCTGTCCATACCCGGCGCCGATCCCATGCCCCTGCGCATAAAATCGATCGTTGGACTCACCTCGCTTTTTGCTGTCTCCACCATCAGCAGGAACACCCTGCAAAAGCTGGCCGATTTCAAAAGCAGGACAGCCTGGTTCGAGACCTATCGGAAAAAGAACAATAAGTTCTGGCCCAATGAAGAGCGAGGCGACCAGGAAGAGATCCTGCTTTCACTGGTAAAAAGGGACAGGCTGGTTTACCTGCTCGAGCGGCTGCTCGATGAGGACGAGTTCCTCGCCCCGGGCGGCATCAGGGCCTTATCGAAATTTCACCGCGATAATCCTTACTCGGTTACCCTGCATGGCAACGAATACACCATCAGCTATGATCCCGGCGACTCGACTTCACAGATATTCGGTGGCAATTCCAACTGGCGCGGACCGGTCTGGATCCCTATCAATTTCCTCATCATACAGTCCATACGCCGCTATGGAAGGTTTTACGGCAACACGCTGAAAGTGGAGTGCCCGGTAAGATCGGGCCGGCAGCTGAATCTTTGTGAAGTAGCGGATGAGCTTACCCGCCGCGTGATCAGTCTTTTTAAAAAGGATGAGCAGGACAACCGGAGCATCTATGGACCTTACAACTGGTTTTACCAGCAGGAAGAGAACAGGGATCTCGTTCTTTTTTACGAATATTTTCATGGAGATACCGGACAGGGTCTTGGGGCCAGCCACCAGACAGGATGGACCGCTCTTGTTGCTGCACTCATTACTGAGTTCTGCGGTGCGTCTCAAACAGCTAACACGGCCAGCTTTGAGAGGCAGTCTGCAGGCCTGTAGCGCCCGGCCATGCCGGGAAGGTGGCCCGCTTTTGGCGATGACAATATAAAACAGCAATATGACAGACATACTGAATGCCGGGCAGGCGATCGAGATCAGGGGCAAAAGCGGTGCGGCCTACAATGGCGTGATTTTCTCCGACAAGTCCAACCTGGGCGGCTTTTCTTCACGCGCGATCGTATGCCTCAGCAACAGCAGTTACGCAGACGGGGAATGGCATCACAGAATAAAAGACATCTACGATACCGATGATTCCGGCGAGGCCCTTGCGCATTTCCGGGAAAGGGACGACATCACGCACCTGATCCTTATCTCAAGAGGTCCTTCGGAACTGGGAAAGGTCGATAAGATAGACGACCTGCGGAGAAATTATATTCATCGCTAGCATGGCATTTTGATTTGGCATTTAGCCTTCCGACATCACCCGTACGCTGTTGTTGCAGTTATCAGCCCAGGGCCTTCGATATGCTTGGTCGGCTCGGCAAATATTTGCCGATTCTTAATGGCCTCCAGGGCGCCAATGCTGCTGTGCATACTCTTTTTCTATAGCGGTTTTTTCTGGAGTATTTCATTAATTCACAATGCAATTGACACCAACCAGATTATAAGCAGCAATCTATCCAGAAATACAGAGTCACCAAAAATGTTAGCCGCTGTGGCCCAAAACGAATTATAAAGATATCAATTATGATATTTCATCTTTAACTTTTGCAGACTATCATAGATCCTCGTATACTTGTTTGAGGACATATTGATCTGGCGGAACTCTAAATCTCCCTGACCGGTCTTTGTTAGGCCGAAGTAAAGACCGTTTGCGGGATCGATACTATAGTCATAATGCGTTTTGTTCATTACAATGGTTAAGTGAATTATGCCATCACCGAAAGGGATCTTTATACTGCCCTTTTCGTTGAGTTTTGTGACTGACCATCCATCACCTTCTGCATGAAAAGTCCAGGAAACGTCCGTATAACCATCTATTGTACTGCTATTTAGCACTAAGCCTGTACCGAGGGGTAACTTATTCACTATAACATCAACGCTATCATTGATGAAACGGTCTGCAAAGGTAATATACAGATCTTTTGCCCGCACCATTGCCTGACCCTTCTCTGCCTTACAATAGGCAAGGGAACAAATAATATAAAGCACCAGCAACCTATTTATAACGCTGAGTTCCCTTATTGAGTTCTTTATTATCATACATTTTTTTCATTTAAAGAATTTGGTCCTTAGTTATAATAAGCCCAGCATATCAAAGCTTAATAGTCTTGGAAAGACAATCTTTTTTCTCATTAATGGCGACAACATTACGCCTGCCAGACAATTTTACAATTTCCTCGGCAGTCAGTTCAAAAGTATAAGACACCTGGAAATATATGTTCTTACCTCTGTTTTCTTCCAAATCGGATAGATGAACGTTTGTCATTGAATAGCTCTGAGGATTAATGATTAGAAGCTGATAGTAAGGTAGGGACTCGGAAATCCTCGACTCTTGTACAGATCTCTCCAAATCATAAAAATAATCGATACCATTACCGTTGTACCAATCACCAATAGCAGTTCTAAATGTGTCCTGCTCTGAGAATTTGAAATAGAATATTGTACATTTTATGCCAATAGGTTTGCTGCTATTGTTAAAGACCTTTAAAAGAAAAAGCTTGTCAGTCTTTTCTAACATTCGCAAGTCTATATCCTGAGCAAAACTTTGATTAAAAGCAAAAAGAAGGAAAAACAGTAAATTTTTCATATAACGGTTATCGTTAGGAATGTAAATTAAGATTGTCATTAAGTTTTCTGCCGTCAAGAGCCCTTAGAGAAAGAGACGCTCCCTCTCGCATCATTCTCCGATTTTATCGTCTTTCTACCTCAATTATAAGCATCAAGAACATATTGATAGTACCCATGAGCAAATCCACGGAATTGAAGCACAAAACAATGAAGGGATGCTATGCAGCGGAATACTCCAACATTGGCCGATTAACGATCAAAACCTCGAAGGCCTTTCGATTGTTGCATCAATAGCCTTCCTTCTTTAGTTTTACTGAAGGTCACATACCTGCCGCCTGATGGTAAGATGCGATATTCCTCAGAAAAGTTCCCAACCCCGACATTTATCGTAATGATTTTACCAAGCTTCGGCACTTTTTTGACACCCTCTTCTTTGATGTGAGGAATCACCAAGTAAACACTTTTGTCCTCGTACAAGGCTAATGACAAATCAGTATAACCATCAACTTTATTACTTGCAATAGAATGACCGCTGTACAATACTGCATCGTTAATAGAACAATTTATTTTATCCCCATCGAAATTGTCACCAAATTTAACAAATAGAAGTACCTTCTTCTTGGCAGCAACGGATTCGCTTTTGCATGAAGTGAGCAATAATATGGAAACAATAAAAGCATTAATTGTAAAGCTGCTTACCCTTATTAGTTTATCTTTCATCATATAATTTTTTCATGTATAATATTTACTCCTTTGTAACTATCGTCCCAGCGTCAGCATCTGTACCCTGATGCTGAAAATTACCCCTCATTCCAGCTTCGCCTTGCTTCGGATGGCTTTGTAGTCCAGCGGAATGAAGCAACTCGCGTACTGAGGTTCTTTTAACAGTTGTGTATCCATCCGTGTCTTTTGCTGTCCCTGCATAAGGATCCGAAGTTGCCGGTTTTTCATCACTAAACCCGGCAGAAGACAAGTAAAATACATTTTCGCCTGTTGGGGTTATGCCCTGATGTACCTCTTGGTCGACAGTCGCCCTTTGCGTTAGTAGCAGTGCTTGGAATTTTCGACCATCTAGAATTATAGAGGCGTGATCATTCTTGGCCAAATGATTACTATTTTTAGCGCTGTCACACTTGTATTGAAAATACCTTTTTCATATTGTAAAATTATTATCCCAACATAAAGAGTATATGCACAGGATAACAGTCATGGCAATGCAATAAAAAAAATAAGGAAGAATTTACCCTATTTCGATTTTTCCGACACGCAAGAAAAATAATATATCAAGGCAGATAGGGTAAAACACACGGCTAGTTCATTTTACTTTTTTTAACCGCTTTAAGGAAACGCCTAAATTCTTCCTCAGCCAATATGCCTGTTTTAGTTCTTCTTGAACGTCAAATTTATCACTGCTATTTACAATATACCCAGCTACTTGATCGTCGACAATATTATAAAGACCATGTGTTGGGCCATCGGATGCATTTGTGTCCTGCTTTTCTTTCTCGATGAAAGTTACCTTACCACCACGAAAATAAAAGCTAACATTATCAGCATTAGCTATACGCTCTTTAACAAGCAGCAAAATTTGAGAGTTCGAATCCAGCGTTGAAGAGACGCGAAAACGGTCATTAGAATTAGGCAAAGTAAGGATAGTATCTTTGGTTAGATACTTTGCATGCGCCCATGCATAATCGAATGCCTCGTTGGATTTCTTTAAAACAGTGTCGCCATTTTCTGATGAAGACGAACGGCAGGCTATACAGCAATACCCTAAGGCCAAAACAACACAAAAGACAACAAAAAATTTGCTAATTACAGCCATTACAGACACCCGCATTTAATTATTTAATAAAACTATTTCTTTTTTCAAAGAACACGGTCAATCTCTTTTGTTCCTGACCTTATCGGGAAGCGCTTTATCGCATCACAGGATTAGGTTATTCTCTCAATCCTGTTTCGCTGCATTTCCAAACACCGTTTCAAACACATCGGACCGTATCATCCGATAGATAAGGCCAACGCAGGGCGGTGGGACTGTGCACAACCCTGTGAATAACTCGTTGATCCTTTCAGCCGCAGATGCCGAAATGGGGAACATGCTTTGAATCTACAATCCGGGAAGCACACAGCAGGCCCCGGCCCCGCTCAGCTTCTCTTCTAAAGTCATTTCTTATGCGTTCAATCTGGAAAGGCTCCATCGGCTTCGGCCTTGTTAATATACCGGTTAAGCTTTACAGCGCCACGGAGGAAAGTAATCTGCCCTTTATTACCCTCGACAGGAGCAACGGCGCCCGTATCCGCTACAAAAAAATAAACGATTCTACAGGGCGCGATGTGCAGGATAAGGACATTGTAAAAGCCTATAAAATGGGAGAAAGCTATGTACTGGTAGAAGAGGACGATTTTAAAAAAGCGACCCCGGAAAAGCTCGATCACCTGGAAATTGTACAGTTTGTTTCGGAAAAAGAAATAGACGCTGTATTCTATGAAAAGCCATATTACCTGGAGCCCGAAAAAACAGGGGTACGTGCCTATGCCCTTCTAAGGGATGCCCTGAAAAAAGAAGGCAAGGCAGCGCTTGGTCCGCTTGTTTACCACAAACGCGAATGGGTCTGCCTGATCAAACCGCAGAACAACCTGCTTGTGCTCCACCGGCTGCGGTTTGCAGAGGAGATCCGAGCGGCAGAGGGGCTTATTCTCCCAAAAACAGACAGCAAGGCCGAGGAGATCAGGATGGCGGCAGCGCTGATCAACCAGTTGACCAAACCCTTTGACCCCACCCGGTTCAAGGATGAATTCTCCGAAAAGCTGCTCCGCCTGATCGAAGCAAAAGCAAAAGGGAAATCGCCGGGCACCAAACCTCTTAAGCTCGTGCACTCGAGTACTACCCACGACCTTATGGATAAGCTCAAGGCCAGCCTGAAAAGCTCTTCCAGGCGGGCTTCTTAGAGGATTACAAAAAAGAGCAGGTCTGTTTTCACCAGGCGGGCCGGAATGCACCAGACCTAGCAAGCATCGGAGCTATTGGTGGGTTGCGCCGCCAGTTTTCATCTGCCTGTTTTTTGCTCATGCAATGAAAATGGCCTACCTTTTTTGTCCCACAACCCTAGCTTATGCGTTTCCTTCTTTGCATCCTGCTGCTGTACACCTGCCTTACCGGATCTGGCCAGGCAAAAGCCATCGATTCACTGGAACGCATCCTACTGAAACCCGGCCTCGACACACATAAGGTCAACGCCTGCCGCATCCTCACGGGCATGGTGCTGAGAACCGATCCCTCTAAAGCCATCGCCTATGGCCGGCAGGGCATTTTCATGGCAAAGCAGCTGGACTTTGCGAGAGGCCTCGGCGGGTGTTATGTAAACCTGTCTGCTGCCTACAATGCGGCTTTCAGGCTCGATTCAGCCCTTTTATGCCTGGATACTGCCGTTGTACTGGCCAAGCAGCTCAATGATCCCAACAGGCTGGCCCTCATCTATCTCAACCGGGCAGATACCTACAGGCAGCTCAATAATTTCAGCCAGTGCCTTAAAGACTGCGACACCTCCCTGAAGTACGCGGAGCTGGCTGGCAATAACGACCGCCTGGCCAGGGTCTACCAGACCATGGGATCGGTATATTTCGCGCAGAACAAATACGAGCAAAGTATCCCCTACTCCGAAAAAGCCCTGGCGCTTTTCCAAAAGAACGGGAACATGGCTATGGCTGCTATAGTGCTTAACAACCTGGGCAATGTGTACAAATACACACCTGATATCCAAAAAGCCATTGGGCATTTCGAGGCGGCTATTCATATTGCAGACAGCCTTGGAGATTTGAACAACCTCTCTATGTACCATGGCAATCTTTGCGATGTGTACGCGAAAAACGGCAATTATGCAAAAGCAGAGGACCATGCCGGCAAGGCTATGCAATATGCAACAACACAGGAGAATGAGCTGCAGATGATACGCAGCTGGATCGCTTATGGCGAGATCTACCTGGGTCAGAAAAAATACGAAGCTGCTATCAATGCTGCCAACCGGGCCTATGATCTTTCCCAGAGCCAGGAGTATATCGACGGGCAGCAGGTATCGGCAGATCAGCTGTCGGAGGCTTATGCCGCCAGCGGCGATTTTAAAAAAGCATTTCAGTTCTCCAAGATCAGCAAGGAGCTGAACGACTCCATTGGCCGGCAGCGTTACAACGACGATATAGCGGCGCTGCAGACCACCTTCAAGGTGGAAGAGAAGAATAGGGAGATACAGCTGTTGTCGAAAGACGCAGAGCTACGCCAGGCTCAGCTCAGCCGCCAGCGAAGCCTGCTTTTCAGTGCAGCGGCCCTGCTGTTGCTGCTCATTGGCGGCGTAGTGCTTTTTGTAAACCGGAACAGGATCCGCCAGCGCATGAAAGAGCTCGAGCTAAGGAACAGGATAGCCGCCGATCTTCACGATGAAGTGGGAAGCTCGCTCAGCAGCATCCACGTACTGAGCAATATTGCACAAAAGAAAGGCGACGGCCAGTTAGGCGATACCCTGGTCAAGATCAGCAGCAATGCACACCAGACCATGGAAAGAATGAGCGATATCGTATGGGCCATCCACCCTGCCAATGATACCCTTGAGCAACTCATTTTCAAAATGAAAGAGTTTGCCGCCGACATCCTGGAGCCGCTCGATATACAATATGATTTTGTTGTCGAGGATGACCTGGGCAGGATGGGATTGGACATCAACCAGCGCCGCGACCTCTACCTCATTTTCAAAGAGGCAGTGAACAATGCCGCAAAGTACAGCGGTTGCAGGCATGTACAGATCAGTATAACGAGAGAAGAATCAAGCCTGGTGATGAAGGTCTCCGACGATGGATCCGGCTTCGATACAAACGCGATGCGTCGCGGCAATGGCCTGCAGAACATGCGCCAAAGGGCAAAACAAATGGGTGGAAGCCTGCTTATCGATTCATCGGAAAAAACCGGCACAACGGTAGTGCTCAGTATCCGGAAATAAACCACATCATCAGGGTAGGGTAAATGAAAGGCTAAAAACCGATTTTTGATCAAACATCCATATGCAAACAGGTATTCTGGTCTATGAAGACAATGAAGTGCTGCGCCAAAGTATCGGGAGCCTTATCGATTTTTCAGGCGACCTGCTGCTGCTGGGCAGCTTTGGCAATGCCCTGCATGCGGAAGACCAGGTGAGAACGCTGAAGCCCGACCTCATTATCATGGATATAGACCTGCCTGGTCTTAGCGGTATTGAAGCAGTCAAGAAAATACGCCGGTTCAACCCTGAGCTGCCGGTCATCATGCTCACTGTATTCGAGGAAAGCGATACGGTGCTTCAAGCCATCATGGCTGGAGCCTCCGGTTACCTGCTGAAAAAACACCTGACCGACCGCCTGGCTTCTTCGATCAAAGAGGTAATGGAAGGCGGCGCGCCCATGAGCCCGAGCATAGCCAGGCTCGTGGTCAGGAATATGCAAACCACGCCGGCTTCGGGCATGAACTATGATCTTACTTCGAGGGAAAAGGAAGTACTGGCTTCGCTTGCCGCCGGCAGCAGCTATAAGATCATTGCCGACAAGTATTTTATCAGCATCGATACGGTACGCTCGCATATCAAGCATATCTACAAAAAACTCCAGGTGCATTCCCAGACCGAAGCCGTTTCCAAGGCCCTGAACGAAAAGATCGTCTGACCGCTTATCCTCTCCTTTTTAACCGGATGCCCAGCTTTACATCCCGGAACATCGGCCTACCCGGCACTCCGGGCAGGCAATCTCACATCATCATGTGACCATCCCGCAGTCCAAAAGGGCTCAACTTTAGCCGGATTTTCATGCTTACCTCTATCAGCTTAACCAAAGAATTATGAGACATTTTTTTACCCTTGGCCTCCTTTGCCTGGTCTGCACCGGCGTCTGCGGGCAAAGCCTTTTAAAAGACATCAACAGCTTTCTTTCTCCTGACAATTCCCCTGCGCCGGATGTAAAGCCCGTGGCTATCGGGAGCACCGTTTACTTCGTTGCCAATGATGGAATAAATGGGTTTGAGCTTTGGAAGACCAATGGAACGGCGGCCGGCACCTCCCTGGTAAGGGATATATTTCCAGGTCCGGATGACAGCTATCCAAAATGGCTGGTGGAAGTGAACGGGATCCTCTATTTCTCCGCGAACGACGGCCTGCACGGTGTTGAGCTATGGAAGAGCGATGGCACGGCACAAGGAACGGTTATGGTCAGAAACATTGTGCCTTCATCAACCGGATCAAACCCTGAATACCTCATTAACAACAATGGCATATTGTATTTTGCCGCTGGAGGCGAGCCCAATATCACCTACCTGCCCGACAGGGAGCTATGGAGAAGCGATGGAACAGCGGCCGGTACCGTGCTGGTAAAGAACATCAATCCTTCTTATAGCTCGGAACCTGCAAGCCTGGTTTCGCATAAGGGCGAAGTTTATTTCTCCGCCGATATCAATGGTTCGCGGCAGGTATGGAAAAGCGATGGCACAGCGGCCGGCACTGTTCTTTTGCCCGGCGATGTAAGCCTCGGCACAACCCCTCTCGTATCAAGCGGCGATTATGTTTATTTCACAGCCCTTGTGCCCGGCAATGGAACAGAGCTGTGCAAAACAGATGGCCTTACTGCCGGCCTGGTCAAAAACATTCATCCCACCGGGAACAGTACCCCTAGCTTGCTTACAGATGTGAACGGCACCTTGTTCTTTGTTGCTGCCGATGCCAGCGGCAATACCAGGGAGGTTTGGAAGAGCGATGGCACAGAGGCAGGAACGGTGATGGTAAAGGATATTTATACAGGCACTACCGTGAACGCGCCTCCTTCCAGCCTGGTGAACGTGAACGGCACACTTTTTTTCGTGGCCTACGAATCGGCCACCGGCAGCGAGCTATGGAAAAGCGATGGAACCGAAGCTGGAACGGTAATGGTCAAGGACATCCTTCCATCCACCTCCAGCAACAGCCATAGCCAGCTGGTAAACGTTGCCGGTACGCTGTTCTTCAGTGGCAGGGACAATAGTGGCAACGAGCTTTGGAAGAGCGATGGCA
>DASTPZ010000059.1:0-12511 GCA_035761965.1 Flavisolibacter sp.
AGTCTTCGCATGAATGGGATCCGGATCGTGGGAAGGGTGCTTGACAGCCGTACGGGCAGGGGGATAGAAGCCGCCAGCGTTCAGCTGCATGTTATCATGAACGGGAATGGATTGTTAAGAGACAGTCTGGTTGCTGGTATGTTTACAAGGAATAACGGCGATTTTTCTTTTGACAATGTGCCGGCAGCCGACAGCCTGCGGCTCAGCATTTCGGGCATTGGCTATAAGGATTGGCAAAGAACCGTAGTGCAGGATGAAGCCGGGCCGGTAACAGATCTTGGGAACATCGGCATCGAGCCCGATGCCCAGGTATTGTCAAATGTGGTCATTACGGCCCAGCGGCCTGCTATGGAAATGGGCATAGACCGCAGAACGTTTTCGGTGGAGCGCAGCCTGGTATCGACAGGCGGCACGGCGCTGGATGTAATGCGAAACATACCCTCGGTATCGGTAGATGTAGATGGCAATGTGCAGCTGCGAAGCACCCAACCGCAAATATTTGTGGACGGCAGGCCTACCATCCTGACCCTGGACCAGATACCTGCCGACCAGATCGAGCGGGTAGAGCTGATTACCAATCCCTCGGCGAAATTCGATGCGGCCAGCTCGGGTGGTATCATCAATATCATTATGAAGCGCAACCGCCGGATGGGGCTTAACGGAATCGTATCAGCAGGCGCCGGTCATCCCGGTATACTTAATGGCAACCTTACACTCAACGCAAGGCAGGGAAAGTTCAACTTGTTTGCAAGCGGCGGTTACAACCAAACAGGCGGAAGGGCCAGGGGCAAGACCCTCCGTCAGAACAAGAAAAACGGGATCATAGAAAATTATTTCAATCAGTATAGCACAAACGAGAACAAACGCCGCTTTGGGTCGGCAAGGTTCGGCCTCGACTATTTCGCCAGCGTGCGCACAACGCTTTCCTTCACCCAGAACATCACGGGCGGAAAGTTTGGCAATGAAGAAGAGCAGGACCAGGAATACCTCAACAGCCTTGGTGTGGCCGAACGTTTTGGAAAAAGGCAGGCTGAAAGCAGCAGCCGCTTTAACCGTTATAATTCGCAATTCAACTATAGCCACAAATTTCCCGAGCAGGGCAAGGAGCTAACGGGTAATATCAATTATAGCTATGGAAAGGGAAGTGACGCGGCTTCCATCCTGAATTCTTTTTTCTTTCCGAACGGAACACCTTACAGTACTCCGGCCAGGGTACGCAACGAGGGAAGGAATGACAACGATCAGCTGACGATCCAGATCGACTTCACTGATCCGCACGGGGAAAACAGCAAAACGGAATTTGGCCTTCGCACGAATATCACCGATCAGCGAAGCTATTTCTCCTCTTTTTCGGTAGACAATGGCCAGGAAACCCTGCTGCCCCTCAGTAATAATTATGCTTACAAAGAGACCGTGCACGCGGGCTATTTCTCTTATTCCAATAAGATCAGGCTTTTTTCTTACCAGGCGGGCCTGAGGGCTGAGGTTTCAGAGTTTGAAGGTGAGCTGCTCGACAGTGCCAAAACATTCGGGTATCGCTACCCTCAGGGATTCAGACGCCTCATGGATGCACTTTTCCCAAGCCTATTTCTTACAAGGGAACTGGGAGAGGATGCGCAGCTGCAGGTGAACTATACCCGCAGGATACGCAGGCCAAATTTCTGGCAGCTCAATCCATTCATCGATATCAACGATCCTGTAAATCTTCGCCAGGGCAATCCTGAGCTGAGGCCGGAGTTCATCAATTCCTTCGAATTCAATTACGACCAGCGGTATGACAAGGGAAGCTTCCTGGGCGTACTCTATTACAGGAACAATATAGGCGATATCACCCGCTACAGCGATACTATCAGTGCTGCGCAATACCAGCAGCTGAACAATGCGGCCATAGATCCCAATGCTATTTTGAATACCTTCATCAATGCCAGCAGTACGAACAGGCTTGGTGCGGAGCTTACTTTGCAGCACCGGTTTTCTGAAGGCTTTGATATCGTGCCTACCATAGACCTCCAATACAGGAAGGTAAATGCCGATGTAGGCGGATTGCAGTTGAGCAACCAGGGCTTTACTTACGAGGGTCAGCTTACGCTGAATTACAGGATCACTTCATCTGCTCATGCTTTGTTCAAGGATCTGGCTTTTCAGCTGATGGGTGAATATGAGTCGAGAGAGGTAACTGCCCAGGGCCGTAATGCACCGCAGCACCGGGTGGATTTTGCCCTGCGCAAAGACTTTGGCAAGGACAAAAAAGCTTCTTTTACTTTCAACATCAATGATGTGTTCAACAGCTACCGCTTTGGCAATATCTTCGATACGGAAACTTTTTACCAGGAGTCTTACAGGCGCAGGAATGTGAGAAGCTTCCGCCTGAACTTTACCTATAAGTTTGGGAAGGAGAACTTTAGCCTGACCAGGCGCCAGGAGGACAGGGGAGGCGATAGAGACGATGACTAAAGATCAAATAAGGTAAGATAAAACTCTTAGCGGCTGTATTTCCGCCTTCCGCTTATATGATAAGCCCGGCTGATGGGTTATCTTACAAAGCCACAACCTGCCAAACGACCAAGTATGAACAAGCAGAACGGCCCAGCAGAGGCTATCTGTAACGAAGCGCCACCCGTGCCGGCCATCAGCCTGCAGTCTGTACTGCCGCTGATCAAGGAGGCAATCGTCATTCTCGACAGGGATGCCAGGGTCGTTTATGTGAACGAAAAGGCCAACAATATCATCCATAAGCTATATAGTTTTCATTGCCGGCAAGGAAGGAGCATTTTTGAGGTTGTTCCAGCCGAGCGGATGGAGCCTTTGCGCGAAGTATTGAGCCGTTGTTTTTCGGGAGAAGAAGTGGATTACGACATCCAGGTGAGCCGGAAGGCCGCATCCTACTGGATCAACTGCCGGTATACGCCCATTTTTGAGAATGAGCAGATACTCGGTGTCTCACTGGTGATAGAAGACGTTACCCTAAAAAGAGAACTGGAAAAAGAGGAACAGAAAAGACGCGATGCGGAAGAAAAACTCATCCAGACAAGAAAGATCTTTGAGCTCTTTATGGAGCACGCTCCGCTTCGTGCATGGATAACCGATAGCAGGGGCCGGGTGCAATACATGAACCATCAGTACCGCCAGGCTTTTGGATTGGACCTGAGCTCGACCGCCGGTCATAGCATTTTTGAGCTCTTCCCGCAATGGGCCAGGCAATTTTACAGGGAGATACAAAAAGTGCTGGAGGAAAACAAACCCTCCGAAACCATCGGGCAGGGGATAAAAGGCAATGGAGAAACAGGCTTGTTCCGGATAACGCGTTTTCCTTTACCGGTCGGAAATGAAGTGATGGTGGCCGGTTGGGCAGTGGAGATCACCGAGCAGGTGGCCCTGCAAAAAAAGCTGATCGCGGAAGAAAAGAATAAAAAAAGGCAGATCATACGGTCTATTATAGAAACACAGGAGAAGGAGAGAAGAGAGCTCTCGGTAGAGCTCCATGATAATGTGAACCAGATACTTTCTTCCTGCCAACTGATGATGGAAGTGGCAAAAGACGATCCCGATGCCGCACCGCAGCTCACAGAAAAAACCTATCACAGCCTTAAAACCGCGATCGCAGAGATCAGGAAGATCAGCCATGAGCTTAATCCATCTGCCATTGAAGATCTCGGACTGGCTGAGGCCATCACCGAATTGGTTGAAAAGATCAATATCGCCGGCCGGCTTACCGTAGGCTTTAAGTATAAAGAGTTTGGAAACAAGCCCCTGGGCGCTACCGATAAAATAGCGGTGTACCGCATCGTGCAGGAACAGCTGAGCAATATACTCAAGCATGCCGGCGCAAGCCATGTGAACATCGTGCTTTATTTCAAGCCCTCCCGTATTTACCTGCATATCGAAGACAATGGTGTTGGCTTCGACCTCAAAAAAACGAAAAAAGGAATTGGACTCAAGAATATCCAGCACAGGGTGGAATATTACCAAGGCAAATTTGCTATGGAGACGAGTCCGGGAAATGGCTGCAAGCTCAAGGTGCTGCTGATGATTCCTTCATAAGGGTAAAACCCGCATCCCATCTGTATTTGAGGCCTTAGCCCGCATAGCCTCTAAGGGTAATCCATAAAGTTTTTATCCATAAAATTGTTTAAGACAAAAGACCAATGTATCTTGAAACCAGTTTTCATAGGGTACGGATTAAAAACGGGCCAGGGTTTTCACCCAGGCCCTTTGTTTTTCAAGGCTTTTCCACGATTTGCCCATAATGTTTTCCACATTTTATCCGAATACGTAGTTTCCCTATTGCATAATTGAGGCGAGCCGGGTACTTTAGTCTCGGTTTTTCATAGGATATTGGATTTTAAACGGGGCTGAATTTCTATTCTGGCCCTTTTTTTTTGCCTATTGCCATCCCGCGATTTTAAATTTGCGCCTCGAACATAACTTCCTCCTCTCCTCCGCACCAGTACTGGGTTTCAAGCCCTGTAACCGTTCTAAGTAAAAACCATAAAGATAAATTAGGGCTATCCAGCGATTGACAGAGCCTGTACGGCGTTGTAACTTTGTTCCGGAAGTTGAACGATAGTCCTGGATATAAAAACGGTTTGGAGCAATCATCAACAGGCGATAATTCAGGTCACCTTCTTTTTCCATAGCAGTCGAGTCCAATCCTTTGAAAAGCAATTGATCCAAGATCCCTGAAAAGACCACCTGATCCTGTCCGTGAAAGCCAGTCCGATCCTTTGTAAGACCAGCCACCAATCCTTGAAAAGCTAAGGCGTCCGTTGTCCGATGAAACACGAGACTAAAAAATCAAAACGCCTTATATTACCACCCCGCCCAAAAGGCGGGGTTTTTTTATGGGCAGGCAGACCGCCTGCTTCACCGGCTTATCGACACTCTATACGTGCTTCCGTACAACTTGCTTTATATTTGAAAATCAAGCTCAT
Source organism: Flavisolibacter sp. (assembly GCA_035761965.1). Lineage (GTDB taxonomy): Bacteria > Bacteroidota > Bacteroidia > Chitinophagales > Chitinophagaceae > Flavisolibacter. The sequence goes on from DASTPZ010000059.1 coordinate 4,932, forward strand.
TTCATGAACAGGATAGACCGGCTGTTTGGTATCCTTACCTTGCTTCAATCCAAAAAATTTGTTCCGGCGGAAAAGATCGCCGAGAAATTCAACATCAGCATTCGCACTGTATATTGCGATGTAAAAGCACTTTGCGAACAAGGCGTGCCCGTGAGCTTCGAGCAGCACAAAGGCTATTTCATTGTGCAGGGTTATTTCATACCGCCTGTTTCCTTTACTTCCGACGAGGCGAACGCCATGCTCCTTATGGAATCGCTGGTAGCCGGCTTTGCAGACAGGTCTATTCACAAGCATTATTCCAGCGCCCTGAACAAGATAAAGGCGGTGCTGAGAACCCCCCAGAAAGAAGGACTCGAATGGCTGGACAGCAATATCAAGCTGCAATTGCCAGCCCGTTACCAGAACGATTTCGAATATCTTTCCTGTTTACAACATGCCATTTCGGTTCGGACCATCATCGAGCTGGAATACAAGAACGCAAAGGCCGAAGCAAGCAAGCGCAGGCTGGAGCCAATAGGCCTGATCTTTTATGCTTTTGGCTGGCATCTTGTTGCCTGGTGCCATTTACGTAAAGAATACCGCGACTTCAAAGTGGTAAGAATAAAAAAGGTTACCAATACCGGAGAGCCCTTTACCAAAAAAGATCACATTCTGCTAAATGATTATATGAAGCAGTTGCCCGTAGGCTGGTGATGTCACCGCTTTGCCATTTGCGTTAAATGGTAGCCATGACCGCCGGTTTAACCTAAGCGAAAACGATTAGCAGGGCTAAATTTTTCTTTTGATTAGAACAAACTGCGATTATTTTTACTAAGCCCCGCCTACGATCCTGTATTATCCATTTAAAACCCGCGCTATGCGTATCGCCTCTATCCCTTTGAATGAAAAATTGCGTCTCCAGGACCTTAATTCCTTTGACATTCTTGATACCCAGGCCGAAAAAGAATTCGACGAGCTGGCAGAGCTCGCGGCGAGCCTTGTAGGCTGCCAGGCAGCGGCCATTTCCTTCATCGATTCGAAGCGGCAATGGTTCAAGGCCCGTAAAGGCTTGGATGCGACGGAAACGGCCAGGGATGTTTCCTTCTGCTCACACACCATTCTAGAAGACGAGCTGCTGATCGTAACCGATGCCCTGCAGGACGAGCGCTTCTCAGACAACCCCGAAGTAGTTGGCGGTATGATGATCCGCTTTTATGCAGGCGCTCCCATTGTTTCCTCTTCGGGTTATAAACTGGGTGCGGTATGCATCCTGGACAGGCAACCAAGAAAGATCGACAAGACACAGGCGCGATCGCTCAAGATGATCGCGCGGCAGGTATCCAAACTGCTTGAGCTTCGACTAAAGAACAAGCTGCTGAAGCGCAGTGCCGAACATCTTTTGCAGGTTGAAAAAAAGTTGCTCCAGCAAACCCTACAGGAGCAGGAAAAAGAGCGCAGGATGATCGGGCGCGAGCTTCATGAAAATATAGCGCAGGGACTGGCTGCTACCAAGCTTTACCTGGAAATGGCCGAGGCCAATGCCAACCCTGTTTTTATCAGGAAAAGCATAGAGAATGTCACCAGCATGCTGAACCAGACAAGGGATCTTTCCAAATCCATCACTCCCTCTACACTGGAAACCCTGGGTCTTAACGAGCTGCTGGAACATCTTGTCAACCGCTTTGCCTCAACCACCGGTATCAAGTCTGAGCTTGTTTATTCGGGTCAGACTGTGATCCATCCTGAGATATCCATTACCCTTTACAGGATGGTGGAAGAGCAGCTGAGCAATATACAGCAGCACGCGCAGGCCGCTAAAGTTATTGTTTCCGTAAAAGCAGGTGAAGAGGTCTCTGTTTCGGTGCAGGACAATGGCGTTGGCTTTGAGCTAGCTCAGTTCCGCAAGGGTTTCGGCATAGGCAAGATCGTATCGCTGGCCGAATACTTCGGGGGTACGGTCAACATCGTGGCGCATATCAATGCCGGCTGTAACCTGACCATCAGAATGCCAGCCATGACGGCCTAGGATGGGAAAGTGAAATAATCAAATCTTGTTTAAGGATGCGGAACTGACCTGTTTCGCATCCTTTTTATTTTTTAGAACTTTTCATTTCATGACTGACATAGGGCTGTCAGTGGGCTGCGCTTTTTTTGTTTTTTAAACAAACCAATCAGCTATGCAAATCATTGATCTTATTCTCAAGGAGCTCGACATGGAAGCAAAGACAACAAAAAAAATGCTTAAGCTCGTACCAGCGAACAAACTTGAATGGCGACCGCATGTAAAGAGCATGACCATGCGCCAGTTAAGTACCCATGTGGCCGAGCTGCCCGGCTGGATACATATGACGCTCACAACCGATGGTATCGATTTCGCCGGCATGGACTTCAAGCCTGCAGAGGTAAAAGGAAGCGAGGACCTGCTGGTCATCCTGGAGAAAGCGCTCGGCGAAGGCCGCTCAGCCCTGGAGAAGGCTACGGAGGCAGATCTGCAGCCTGATTGGACGATCAGAACAGGCAGTACCATTCATACTGTTGTAACCAGGTATGAAATGATCAGGCATGCCATGAGCCAGATCATACACCACCGGGCGCAGCTGGGTGTTTACCTGCGCTTGCTCGATATACCCATCCCCGGCAGCTATGGGCCCAGTGCGGACGAACAGAAGTTCTAAGAATAGAGTCGAAGGATGAGACACCGGGCATCGGGCTGCTGGTCCGGTACCCGGTGTTCATTTTGATCTTAGATCGTCTACTTATTTCCCGAGATCACATCTGCCGCTTTCTCCAGGAAAGATTTCCTGTCTCCATTGCCAAGTATCTGCTCGCTTTGTGCATGGGTTTGCAGATCGGGGTCGCCTAGTACAGGCACTTCGCCAAAAGGCCTGGCCTGTTCGGTTCTGAAGACACCTTTTCCGTCAATGGATTGTCCTGTCGTCCACCTGCCTGTTTGCGGTGGCTGTTCGTCGATGCCTGTAACAAAGAAGGTATAGTTGACATCCTGGTTCTCGCTGCTTTGAGGGAAAGAATTGGGAATGGGGTGGGCAGCAGGTCCTCCCAGCTCTTCCAGCACTGCCATCCACTGGTTCTGGTGCATGGTATCCCTTGCAATCAGGAAAGCAAGCATGTCCTTCATGCCAGGGTCATCGGTCATTTCGTAAAGACGTGTGGCCAGCACCCTTCCGGTAGCTTCGGCCATAACATTCGCATGCATGTCTGCTGCCAGGTTGCCGCTGCTTACTACCCATGAGCCGTTGAAGGGAACGCCATTGGCATCGGAGGCCATCGCTCCCAATCCGGCAGAGAGAATATGCCTTACATCGGTGCCTCCCATAACAGCTCCCACCATCGAATCTGACTTGGCCATCGCGTCCTTTACATCGGCAGAGGCTCCTTCGAGGTTAAGGGCTACAGCTGTGGCCAGCATCTCGATATGCGCAATCTCTTCTGTTCCGGTATTTAGCAGCATGTCGCGGTATTTTACCGGTCCCCTTGAGTTCCATGACTGGAACAGGTACTGCAGGCATACTCTTATCTCGCCTTCGATACCGCCAATAGCCTGCTGAAGCATCCTGGCAAATTGGGGATTGGGCTTTTCTACCCTTACAGGGAATTGCAATTTTCTGTCGTGGTAAAACATGTTCTTGTTTTTTGATTAGTATTAAAAGATGAGAACAGCTATTGGCCTCAAATAATCTGCCTGACAAGACTCAACCGATATAAGTTTTTTCTATGCTTCTGTAAATTGTATAGCTATAGTCGATCTGGTGCCAATCCGAAAACCAGGAATGGCCTTTTAGGGCAAGCTTCCCAGGCGGCTTATCGGCAAAAGCTAATCGAAACGTTCTTTTTAATTGTTTAGAACCGGAGCTGGGCAGTAATGTTGAAATGCAATTCGGTATATGCCGGCAGGGCCATGTAACCTGGTCTTACTGATCATTAGGGATGGTAGCCTACTGGATGCAGGATGCGCTTGTTTAAGGCGGGATCTGGGTTTTGAAAAGGGAAGCCACATTAAGGCTGCTTAATGCAAAAGGACTATTTTTGTCCCGATGGGGCCTTGCCGCCACTGCGGGCCGTCGCATAATTTTTGCAAGTATTGAATTTCATTTGAGGTAAATATGTTAGTGATTCTCCTTTTTTTTGTTGCGCATTGGTATCTTTCCCTTTTCTCGCAAACATTTTTTCAGCATCGGTACGCAGCCCACAGGGCCTTTACCATGAGCAAGGGCTGGGAGCGGTTCTTTTTCATTGTGGCGTATATTACCCAGGGGTCTTCTTATATGAGTCCGCGTGTTTACGCCATCATGCACCGGGTGCATCATGCCTATACCGATACGGAGCATGATCCGCATTCTCCTTCCTACGACAAGAACCTTTTCAGTATGATGTGGCGTACGAGCATTACCTACGTAGGGATTATGTACGGACGGATCAAGGTAGAGGAAAGGTTCACCAAGAATGTACCTGATTGGGGCTGGTTCGACAGATGGGGCAATACATGGTGGTCAAGGATACTCTGGTCGGCTGTTTATGTATGGTTCTATATCGTGTTTGCTCCTTCCGCCTGGTGGTACCTGCTGATCCCGGTCCATATCGCCATGGGGCCTGTTCATGGTGTGGTGATCAACTGGTTTGCACACAAGTATGGCGATGTGAACTTCGAAACCGACAATACATCGAAGAATCTTTTTAAGATAGACCTGCTCATGCTGGGTGAAGGCTATCATAACAACCACCATAAATTTCCTTCCAGGACGAATTTTGCCGTTAAGCGGGGTGAGTTTGATCCCGTATACCCGGTTATTGCCCTGCTTAAAAGGTTCAGGGTGATCAAGGTATCGGCACAGGAAAAAGCAGAGCTGCAGACCTGAGCATAAGGGTAGCGGCTTCCTTTATAAACCGGGGCGCGTAGACGAAAGCATTTTGTCTACGCGCCTTTGCTGTCTGAAGGAGCAGGGCTTTTATTGGTCTATTTCATGGAAAAAGGCCTTTGTGCCGACATAGTTTTGGATCGTTGATCATTCATCCAAAACCAGTCGTTATGAAAAAAATCCTGCAATTCCCCATCCTTCTGTTCATTTTTTCACTTCTTTCCTTTTCTGCCCAGTCCCAGGCAGCTGAACCATCATCTGAAGGTTTCTGGGTGGTTCAGCACCAGGTAAAAACACCCAGGCAGTCTGTGATCTATTTCTACAATGGCGATAAACAGCTTATTTATAAAGAAGAGATAACCGGTGTACGGATCAACCTGAAAAAGCGAAAGACGGTCCGGCGCCTCAATGCGGTACTCAATGAAGCAGAGACTGCCTGGAAGCAGGAGAAAGCTCTGCAAGCCAATACGCTGGTCATGAATAAATTCCGGTAAGCCCTATTCTCTTAAGCAAGCAACGCTCTTTCCGCGCGGGCGGGGGGCGTTTGCGTTTTCATTTGTCGACGAAAACCTGCTTTATGGCGACGTTCATCAAAATCGATGGTTTTTTACCCGGGGCAACAGTACCTTTAATCCAGGCAATGCACCGTTATCCTTTCATATTTTCCGATGAGCGCAAATACAGGCTAGGCAGGCATCTCAGTCTTTGGTTCTGCTGGTGGCTATTTCAAAGCTTTCTGTATTCTTTTGTATCGATCTCCATGTCGATACCTTATTTCGACCGGTTGCCTGTATCGTCGCTGGAATCACTTGTTTACCTGGGCCCGCATATTTTCCTGTCGTATGGGCTCATGTACTGGACACTTCCTTATTTTTTGCTGCGGGGCAGGTATATAGCAACGGTTTTTTCAGTGATAGGCCTTTTTCTTGCGACGGCCGCCATATCGGCGTTGATCGGGCTTTATGTGCTGAACGACCTTAAGAAGCTGCTGGGTCTCAGGGGAGGCATGGGTGTACAGCGCGACTTCTACCTGGCGCTGCTGGCCGGGCTGAGGGGTGGCATTACGGTTGGCGGACTTGCCGCTGCCATCAAGCTGATGAAATACTGGTATATGAAGGAACAGCGGAATCTCCAGCTCCAGAAAGAAAATGCAGAGAGCCAGTTACAACTGCTGAAAGCCCAGGTTCACCCGCACTTTCTTTTCAATACGCTGAACAATATCTATTCTTATACCCAGAATACTTCTGGCGTTGCCTCAAAGCTCGTGATGGGCTTGTCGGACATGCTGCGATACATGCTTTATGATTGCAACCAGCAGCTTGTTCCGCTTCAATCGGAGCTTAAGATGCTCCGGGACTATATATTGCTGGAAGATATCCGGTACGACAACAAGCTTGATCTGAACATCGATCTTCCTTCGGAAACCGAGGGCCTTTACATTGCACCGCTTTTGCTGTTGCCTTTTGTAGAGAATTGCTTCAAGCATGGCACCAGCCATATGCTCGAGCAGCCCTGGATCAGCCTGAGCATCACCATCGATGACCGGCTGCTGGTGATGAAGCTGCTGAACGGAAAGGCCCAGGGCTATCATGTACCGGAACGGGCGAGGGGCATAGGTATCATTAATGCAAAACAAAGACTTGAGCTGCTTTACCAGGGCAGGCATCAGCTAAAGATCAGCGATACCGAAGACGTATTTATCGTAACCCTTAAACTGCAGCTGGAGCGCCTGGGATCCATCCCGGCTCCGGATGAAAAACAATTGGTGATACATGACTGAGAACAGGACTTTTACATGCCTGGTGGTAGACGACGAACGGCCATCGAGAGAGATCATCGGCCGGTACATAGCCGATATGCCCATGCTGCAGCTTAGCGGGGAATGCGCCAACGCAGTGCAGGCGATCGGCTTCCTGCAGCAAAACAAAGTAGACCTACTTTTTCTTGATATACAGATGCCCCAGCTCAAGGGTAATGACCTGCTGAAAATCCTCAAGCATCCGCCGAGGGTGATCATTATCACTGCTCACCCTGAGTATGCCCTGGAGGGCTATGAGCTCGATGTGGTGGATTACCTGCTGAAGCCTGTACAGTTCGACCGTTTTGTAAAGGCCGTACACAAGGCAACGCTCACTAGTGCCAGTGCTGCACTGCCACCTGCCGATACAAAGAGAGCAGAGGCCTTTGTTTATTTCAGGGCCGAGCGGAAAATGGTTAAGGTGATGCTGAGCGATATTCTTTACGTGGAGAGCATGAAGGACTATGTGAAGGTTCATACAAAGGATGCCATCGTCATCAGCAAGCAATCTATTTCATCTGTAGAGGAAATGCTGCCGGAGAAGGCTTTTGTAAGAACACACCGTTCCTTTATCGTATCGCTGCAAAAAATAAGATCCTACACACACGAGCTGATAGAGATCGAAGGAGCAGAGATACCCATCGGAAAACTTTTCAGGCAGGGAGTTATGAAAGCATTGGAAGGTTGATCCTGGATCAGTCTTTTGCCTGTGACTAAGTGGTCACAAGGCGACCGCTTTCCTCCAGCCGCATCCTGTACGCATTCATGGCCGTCTTTCCCAGCTTGTTAAGCAGCTTGTAGTTTACGATCACTCCCACGACAGCCCCAATGCCCGGCACCAGCTGGGCCATTTTGGCGAGGTCGATATAGTCGCGGTACTCCTGCTGGAAGCTGCGCCAGTCAAATTGATGGATATCCCCTGGCAGGGC
>DASTPZ010000060.1:0-6908 GCA_035761965.1 Flavisolibacter sp.
TACCGGTATGGCCTCATCCAAACAGGAAACGGGAGGTCCGGATGAAGCAGGGAATTCATCACCTGCCTGGGCAATAAAGCGGGCGGAACCCTACAGACCAAGTGTTTTACCTGGTAACGACATCGATGGCCAAATGATGTATGGTTATGATTATGCTGTGCAGCAGGCATTGCGTATCCGCTGAGGTATTTCAGTAAGGGTTTGCATCAGTCGGCATATTCATCGCATCCATACCGTTCCCGGCTCCGGCCGGCTGCTAAAAGCGAACCGGCGTTTTACGTTAGGCTGTATACAGGCCGGCAGCGGTAAACAGGAGATCATTTTGTTAAAGCAGGGCTGTGTACGGCCTGTCAGCGCTACGTTTTCTTACGGTCATCCCTTACCTTTGCAGCATGAGGAAAAGGAGTAAATATTTGGTGGTTTTGTTTTTCTGCGTGATAGCTGTTTTTTCTTTCAAACCCGCCGCGGCTCAGTGTTCCGTTTGTACCCGCACGGCTCAGCAGCTGGGTGAGAAACCTGCCAAGGACCTTAATGCCGGAATTCTCTACCTTGCCTTTACGCCGCTGGCCATTATCGGCGTCATTGGCTACAGGTGGTGGAAGAAAAATGCTAACGCCTAACCACCATTCATGCAGCAGGGTCTTTCAGTTGTCATTCCCAATTATAATGGCATATCCTTGTTTCCGCATACCCTGCCATCGGTCTTCTCCGCAGTCTCTTCTCTTTCCATTCCTTACGAAGTGATCGTAGCCGACGACTGTTCCACCGACGCCTCTGTCGAATGGCTGCGTCTTCACTATCCGCAAATCAGGCTTGTTACCAACGATCAAAACAGCGGCTTCTCCGTAACAGCCAACCGGGGAATAGAAGCCGCCCGCTACAGGCTGGTATTGCTGCTGAACAGTGATGTAAAGCTGGAACCCGGTTATTTTGAAAGCCAGTTCCGCTATTTTGAAGACCCTGGCGTTTTTGGTGTGATGGGAAGGATTATTGGATGGGAGGACGACAATATCCAGGATGGGGCTAAATACCCTTCTTTTCACAGCGCAAAGATCAAAACCTCGGTCAACTATCTGCTGGCAAATGAAAAGGATATGGAGCATGGCTTGCTCAGTATGTACCTGTCCGGGGCGAATGCCTTGATGGATAGGGAAAAATTTCTTCGGCTTGGTGGCTTCAACGAGTTATTCTCACCTTTTTATGTAGAGGACTATGAGCTTTCGCTGCGCGCCTGGCGGGCGGGCTGGAAATGTATCTACGAATACAAGGCTGTTTGCCGGCACAGGACCTCTACTTCCATCAAAACAAAAAGCCGGAAAGCATTCATTAAAAAGATCGCGATCAGGAACAAGATGTTCCTTCATGCCATTCACCTTTCTTCTTTTAAACGCCTCTTATGGTTTACGCAGCTGGTCCTGGAAGTGCTGGTTCAAACCCTGCTCTTTAAAACTTATTACACAAAAGCCTTTTGGCTTTTTTTACGCAGCATGAAAAGCGTAAGGTCGTCCAGGAAAGCCTTTAATACGATAGCCGGTAGCAGCAGCCCGCTCTCGGTCAAGGATGTAGCCGATAAGATCCAGTCTTCGGTAGAAGGGAAAGTGGTCAGGTTTTTTTAAGTCTACGGTCAGGCATTTGTGTCCCTGCTAGCATATTTATAAGCATGCTTGGTATAGGAGATCCAGGGGAAGGTCCTTTTTTTATGGGCCAGCAAGATCCTCGCATGCCGAAGCAGGAAAAGAAAAAGCGGGAAGGAAAAACGCTTTTCCGGGAATTCTTTGTAAAAGTTCAGCAGTTTTTCGCCGAATGCTTTTTGCGCAGGATCCATTCCCTGTATTCCCAGGAGGGCGGGCATGATCACCTGCATCTGCCGGTAGAAGGGTATTTTAGGCTTGGCAGCGCCCGTGGCATTGGCACCGTGCATGCGATGCCATACGAGGATCTCCTCAAGCGCTTCTATCCTTCCTTCCGCGACGGCATTGGCCACCAGCCACCAATCGTAGTATACGTCAGGAGGAAACGGAAGCGCTTTCTTAAGAAGCGATGACCTGAAAAGCATGCTATGACCCGAAATAATATTGAGCAGGTAGAAGGGGCGCACATCGCTGCCGCTGTAATAGTTCACCATTTTAAGGCTGCGCAGGTGAGGTTTACCCATTTCCTCGAAGCGTGCAGATATACCATGCACCATCATTGTTCCAGGGCTTTTTTCGAGCAATGTAACCAAGGCCTCTACCTTACGTTCTTCCCAGATGTCGTCCTGGTCCGAAATGGCGATGTAAGCCCCCGAAGCTTTTGAGCAGGCAATGCTGAAATTGGTATTGTAGCCCAGGTTTTTTTCGTTGCGGTATAGCTTTACCCTGGGGTCCTTTTCTGCCAATCGGGTGAGCAATTCAAAGGTCCCATCGGTAGAGGCATCATCGCCGATGATCACCTCGAGCGCCGGGTAGGTTTGTTTTAGTATGGAGACAAGCTGTTCTTCTACATATAAGGCTCCATTGTATGTGCACATCACCACCGATACCAGTGCATCGTTCATGATATATGATTGGGTTGTTAAACCAGGCCTGCGTACTGCTGTACGAGGCGATACAGGTTAAAATCGCGATCATGCAGCCTGCTGGCTACCGATCCTGCTATCTCTGTGCGGCTGATATCCTTCATCCTTTGTTTCTGGATCTGTACCCAGATCTTTTCGGTGAGGAGCCACACTTTGCGATCCGCGGACAACCTGTGCCGCTGGCTAACGATGGTGTTATACAATTGCTGTAATCCTTTGTTCTCATGTGCTATGGTCTTTATAATAGGAATCTCCTGCTCGTGCTGGCTAAAGGCGGGGGCCAGCATCAACCGGAGGTTTTTTACAAATGTGTCGGCATCCGGACGGTCTGCCTTGTTTACCACGAATATATCGGCAATTTCCATCAATCCCGCTTTCATGGTCTGAACTTCATCGCCTGCCTCTGGCACCACCACCACTACAGTAGTATCGGCCAGGCCGGCGATCTCGATCTCGCTTTGTCCCACACCCACTGTTTCAACAATGATGAAATCAAACTGCGCTGCGTTTACAAGATCGGTGATTTCAATGATCTTTGGATGCAGGCCGCCCATCGAGCCCCGGGTAGCAAGCGATCGGATGAAAACACCGGGATGCGTATACCATTGGCTCATGCGGATTCGGTCGCCCAGCACGGCTCCCATATGAAAAGGCGAGGAAGGATCGACACAAATGACCGCCACTTTTTTCCCCTGGTTGACGATCTCTCCCACCAGCCCATCGGTTAGCGTGCTCTTGCCGGCACCTGGCGGACCGGTTATGCCAATGATAGCAGCACGGCCTGCCGGCAGATGGAGCATAAGCTCCTCGTAACCCTCATACTCGTTCTCCACAAGCGAAATGCTCCTGGCCAGGGCCCTGATATCGTGTTTATTGATCTGCTCCAGCAAATGCTGCCACATCCGGAATAATTGTAGGTTTACAAAAATATGGGTATTAGAACAGACAAGCCTGTACGCAACCAGCTCATTTTCCTCACGCTGCTGCTTATGCTTACCGGCCTTTTCCTGTCCAGGGCCCTGTTGTCGTTAAGCATGGTTGCTTTTGTGCTGCTGACCCTTGTTCACCGCAGGTACAGGGAGCAGTTCATGCATTTTTTCTCAAGCCCGGTGCTTATTTCCATGTGCCTGCTTTTTTTTATCCCTTTCATTACGGGCCTCTGGAGCGAGGACAAGGGCGAGTGGGCTCATTGGTGCAGGATCAAGCTGCCGTTGCTGCTTTTTCCGCTGGCTTTCGCAGGTCCCTGGCGCCTCGATCCAAAACAGTGGCGCCTGCTCGCGATTGCCTTTCTTTTCTTTGTGTTTGCCGGTTGCTGCTGGAGCCTGGCTCAATATCTTTCCAACCTCGAAGCCATAGCGGAAGGATACCTCCGTGCCAAGGTATTCCCGACCCCTCTTGGCAATGACCATGTGCGTTTCAGCCTGCTTGTATGCCTCGCTTTCCTTACCACCACTCTTCTTTTTATAAAAACCCGGGTGAGGTATCTGCGGCTGGCCTGTATTGCGGCCGGGATCTTTTTTGCGGTTTACCTTCATGTTCTTTCCGCTCGCACCGGTCTTCTTTCCCTTTATTTTTTCCTGGTGGCCGGGGCCTTGTACCTGCTGTGGAGGGTGAGAACAAAATGGACGGTAGTGGTTTGCCTCTTGCTCGCCGCAATGCCGCTTGCCGCATGGACCCTGCTGCCCACTTTTCGCAACCGGATACGGTATATCGTTTATGATTTTTCCTATATCCGGAAAGACATCTATTTGCCGGGCGCAAACGATGGCAACCGTATGCTTTCGTTAAAAGCAGGATGGTCTGTAATGAATGAGCACCGGCTTGGTGCCGGCGCGGGTGATGTGCTGGCAGAAACCAATGCCTGGTATAGCAGGCACATACCTCAGATGCTGGAAACAGACAAGATCTATCCCAGCAGCGAATGGCTGATGTATGGAGCAGGCGCCGGCTGGCCGGGATTTTTGCTCTTTACCCTGTGCATGCTGCTTCCTTTTTTCGAAAAAATGCGGTCGGGCTGGTTCTTCTGGGCCAGCCTGAACACGATATCCGCCCTGAGCTTTTTATTCGACATAGGCCTGGAAACGCAGTTCGGTGTATTTGTTTATGCATTCACCGTTCTTGCCTGGAAAAAAAAATACGGCCTCAGGGATCTTTGATCAAGATGGAAGACCTGCGGCAGCGGCCGCTAAGAAGCATTCTGTCTCCTGCACGCAAGGGCTCTCCGCAACCTGTTCTTTTGTGCTCATATTGCATCAAATTTGCAGTAAATACGCTATGACGAATTTCATTCCTATATTTCCCCTGGCCATTGTGGTGTACCCGGGTGAGCAGCTTAACCTGCATATATTCGAGCCGAGGTATAAGCAGCTGATCAATGAGTGTCATGCTGAAGGCAAACCCTTTGGAATACCCTCCGTTATCGACAGCCGGCTCCAGGATTTTGGGACCGTTGTGCGCATAAAGGAGATAACCACCGTTCATGAGAATGGGGAAATGGATATAAAAACAGAGGGAGCACAGGTTTTCCGGATATTGGAGGTGATAAAAGAGATACCGGAAAAATTATACAGTGGCGCAATTGTAAACTACCCTGCCAATGATGAACAAGGCAGCGAAGAGATGATGCGGAAAGTAGTAAACAGCATCAGGGAACTGTACAAGTTGCTCAAGGTAAAAAAGGAATTTAAAAAGAATGATGAGGAATTGAGCAGCTATGATGTGGCGCACCACCTGGGTCTTTCCCTTCAGGAAGAATATGAACTGCTTGGGCTTTTGCAGGAGCGTCAGCGTCTTGAATACCTCCGGCGTCACCTTACAAAAGTGATTCCGCTCGTGGCAGAAATGGAAATGCTTAAAAAGAAGGTGAAGCTGAACGGGCATTTCAAGAACCTTTCAAGCTTTAACTTCGATATTTGATCAAAGGCGTGAACCGGCTTCAATACAATCGACGCCAAATCATTTTAACTGCTTATGTCCAGAACGCTCTGCCTCGATTTTGGCAATACCCGCATGAAGACTGCGGTTTTCGAAAACGACAGGCTCATAGAAACCCAGGTACTTGGAGAAGATCCGCTGGGTCAGCTTGAAAAGCTTTTGAGCCTTCACCAGTTTTCGCATTCCATTCTCTCCTCAGTGATCGGGCACCCCGAAGCTATTGATACGTTTCTGCAGGAACGAACGGCCTTTCACCGGCTGAGCAGCAGGTCAAAACTGCCCTTTACCATTCCGGTGGGCAAGCCAGAAACGGTGGGGGCCGACAGGCTTGCCATCGCCGCAGCTTCGGTCTTTTTATCGCCCGGTCGCAATACGCTTGCCATTGGTCTTGGATCCTGCATTACCTATAATTTTATCAGCATGGCGAATGAGCTCCTGGGTGGATCCATATCACCTGGCATGGAAATGCGCTTCAAGGCTATGCACCATTTTACGGCAAAGCTGCCCCTGGTGGAAGCCGACTGGAATGTGCCCCTGCTTGGCTATGACACCAGGACCAACCTGCAGTCGGGCGTGGTTTTAGGCATGGCTAAGGAAATTGATGGTCTAATTGACTCATATCGTGAAAGATATGGGAACTTTAACGCGCTTTTAACCGGGGGTGATATTCGAATATTTGAGCCCCATTTGAAAAATAAGATATTTGCAGACCCTGATTTAATTTTTAAAGGTCTTTATGCAATTTGCCAAATCAATCATGCTTAAGAGATCGAGGTTCAGTTTTGTGAAAGCATGCTGCCCGGTTTTGTTGTTAAGCGCCTCCTTAGCGGCTACCGCGCAGGACAATTCGCCCTATTCCCGCTATGGCCTGGGTGATGCGATGCCCAACTCCAATATTACCACAAGGAGCATGGGTGGCATATCTGCAGCTTACTCCGACGGTATCTCCATCAATTTCAATAACCCTGCATCCTACTCGGGCTTTTTTGCCAGCAAGGAAGCAAGGTCCAAAAAGCTTGAATCGGGCAGGGTGGTTCTTGATGTTGGTATCAATATCAACAACCGCACGCTCATAGCACCCAATACCGCGAACCGGTTCACTTCTTCTGACCTGCTATTTTCTTACATCCAGGTTGGTGTTCCCCTTCGCAAGAACTGGGGCCTGAGCTTTGGCATCCGTCCGGTTTCGAGGATCAGCTACCTTGTCAACCGCGGTGAAAGGCTGAAAGATCCGTCAACCGGTTTAAATATCGACAGTGCCGTTACCCAGTTCAGGGGATCGGGCGGAAGTTATCTGCCTACCATCGGTACAGGCTTTTCCATTGGCAGCCTGAGCCTGGGTGTGAATGCAGGCTATATTTTCGGTAACAGGGAAGCAACTACGCTTCGCAGCCTTATCAATAACGACACTACGCTT
>DASTPZ010000061.1:0-3888 GCA_035761965.1 Flavisolibacter sp.
TAATAAAAAGCGAGTTGTTTACTCCTCCGGTTTTTTCAATTCAAAACTTTTTGAAAGCAGCAATCCCTGCAAATTTTCCTTGAGCTGACGTATGCGATAGAAGCGCTCACCGGCATCGTCCTGCTCCTGGCCGGGCGGACAGGTGAATGCTGCCTCGAAGCTTTGAATGGGCAATCCCAGCCGGCGTGCCAGGCCAAAGGCAAAAGGGCGCCAACCCCAGCCGGGGTCCTCCTCGAGTTGCGCGATCATCGGAACAAGACCTGCCCTGAGCAGGAAGGGTCCATAGGTATAGTCAAGCTGCTGGCCCAGTACTTCTGCGCAGCAGTTATTGATGGCAGTCTCCGTCATCTGCTGAAAAGCGGGGAAACTGGAGAAACCCTCTGCATTGCGGGAGGCCAACAGGATGCCGGTTTCCCCGGGGTTTTCAAGGCCCTGAAGCATCGGTTCAAGAAATTGGGAGAAAAAGAATTCCTTATCAGGCTCCGTATACAGGATATAGCTGGAGCCGTGATGATAAGCTGCTTCGAGGCTCTGCCGGGCCTGGGCAAAAACGCCCCTGACCGGAGCAGGCGTCAGGTGAAAATGGGGAAAACTTTGCAGGAAGCTTCTGAAATCCTCTCCCGATCCGGCATCAGTGACAAAAACAGGCAGGCCCAAAGCAGCGAGCGCGCTAAGCGAGCGTTTGAGCAGCAGGGCTTCGGATTCATTTTTTGCCCAGGCGATCGTAGCAATGGAAATCAGTTTGTTATGGCTCATGCCGCTTTTTTTGCAATGCTACAGAAATTATGCCTGCATGGCCCGGTCGCGTTTCTATACCCGCCTTGCCGGATGCTGCCGCTTTGTTTATAAGTCTATTCCGCAGGCTTTGCCGTTGTGAAAAGAAATCTCCCGCCACCTGTCCATCGTTGAGGGCCGGGACCGACATTTGTAACTGAAAAAACAACAAGCATGGACAACCGCATCCTGGGTATTCATCACATTACCGCCATTGCCGGCGAAGCAAAACGCAATCATGATTTTTATACCAGGGTGCTTGGTCTGCGCCTGGTCAAAAAAACTGTCAATTTCGACGATCCGGGCACCTATCATTTCTACTATGGCGATGGGGCGGGATCACCTGGCACCATACTTACATTTTTTCCCTGGGAAGGCGCCAGACCCGGTTATACAGGCACCGGTATGGCAACCGAGATCAATTATTCCGTTCCGCCAGACAGCCTCGACTTCTGGCTTTCGCGTTTCAGGGAGCGGGGTGTGAGGCATGATGCGGTCGCTGAAAGATTCGGCGAGCAGCTGCTTTCGTTCACAGATCCTGACGGATTGAAATTGAACCTGGTTGCGCCTTTGCAAGCCGACGCCCGGTCGCCCTGGGTTGCGGGAGAGATAGGCAAGGCCGAAGCTACAAGAGGCTTTCACAGCGTGGTGCTTACACTTAAGGATATCAAAGCCACTGCCGATATCCTTACCGGGGTATTCGGCTATGAACTGATTTCGCAGGAAGGAAACCGCTATCGCTTTCGTACCAGCGCAGTTGACACTGCCAACCTGGTTGACCTGGTTGAAGAGCCGAACGGTTCACGTGGACTGAACTCAGCTGGTACCAATCATCATGTGGCTTTCAGGGTAAAGGACGAGCAGGTGCTGATGGCATTTCGTGAGAAGATCGCTGCCATGGATATCAATATCACCGGCAAGGTGGATCGCAACTATTTTTTCTCGCTTTATTTCAGGGAACCGGGCGGGGTCTTGTTTGAGATTGCGACGGATAATCCGGGCTTTGCGGTAGATGAACCGTTGAGCGAACTGGGTAGAAACCTCAAGCTTCCGCCACAATATGAAAGCAGCCGTAAGCAGATCGAAGAGATACTGCCGGTTATTTAGACAACCGCCTTGCATAAACGAAAATCTTTACGTGCTTTATTCAGCACATCATTAAACATTGTATGCACCAGGGAAATTTCATTACAGCGGGTAAGAAAATCGGGGAAGCTTCCAAAGCATTGATCATGGTTCATGGAAGGGGCGGTTCTGCCGAAGATATTCTTTCTCTATCCCGCTATCTGGATGTAGGAGACTATGCGCTTGCTGCGCCGCAGGCAACCAATCATACCTGGTACCCGCTTTCTTTCATGGCTCCTCCAGCCAGCAATGAGCCCTGGCTTTCATCTGCTATACAGCAGCTGGCCGCGCTTGTTGCAAGCATCAATGAACAGGGGATACCCACAAGCCGCATCTACCTGCTTGGCTTTTCGCAAGGCGCCTGCCTCAGCCTTGAGTTTGCCGCCAGGCATGCGGCAAGATATGGCGGTATTGCAGCATTTACCGGTGGGCTCATTGGCGACCGGCTTTATACCGAAAACTACAGCGGCGATTTTGGAGGCACCCCTGTATTCATTGGTACCAGCGATCCTGATCCTCATGTACCGCCGCAGCGGGTAAACGAAACCACCGGTATCTTTTCAGCAATGAATGCCAGGGTTACCGAACGCATATACCCTAACATGGGACACACTATCAGCCAGGAAGAGATAGATATGGCCAATAAGATCGTGTTTGTGTAAGTGCTGTTCTAAAAAGAGTGCGTATCAGCCAAAGGCAAGGCTCAACTGTTCCGGCCGCAGTGAAGGAGGCAGAGCAGAGGAGAGCGCCTCTCCTCGTGCAATCCGGTACACTGCAGTTTCCATGTCTCTGGAGGCTACAATAATCTCCGTGTCGCCCGCATGAGGGCTGAAAAGATTGTTTGCCAATACAGGGCAATTGTTGTTC
Organism: Flavisolibacter sp.; assembly: GCA_035761965.1. Lineage (GTDB taxonomy): Bacteria > Bacteroidota > Bacteroidia > Chitinophagales > Chitinophagaceae > Flavisolibacter. The sequence continues at coordinate 2,767 of DASTPZ010000061.1, forward strand.
TTGGAAAGATGCGAAAGGAAAAGGTGGCTCATGTAAGAGGGGCGATGCTCAAGGAAAAGCTGGAGCGCCTGCCGGTTTGATAAATGTCCTTTCCCTCCGCGTATGCGGTGCTTAAGGTAATAGGGATAGCTTCCGTTGTTCAGCATCTCTTCATCATAATTCGCTTCAAGGAAGGCCGCGTCGCATTCACCAAAATATTTTACAAGGTTATGGCAGGGTGTGCCGATATCAGTAAATACACCCACCTTGGTTTGCCCGCAGCTTACAACAAAGCTGCAGGGGTCCGCGGCATCATGCGCTTTAGGGAAGGCGGTGATCCGAAGACTGCCGATCATTACAGGCTCATAGGGTTCGAAGGAGCGGATAAGCGTCCGTTCAAGCTTTAGCCTGCCAAAACGAAGCGTTAGCGGCGTAATGAAAACCGGCAGCGAATATTTTTTGGAAAAAACAGCCAGTCCCCGGATATGGTCTGCATGTTCATGCGATATAAAAACCGCTTTGAGCAGGGCAGGAGAAAGGTTGAGCCGCTTCATGCGGATTTCTATTTCCTTGCAGGACAGGCCCGCGTCGACCAGCACAGCCTCCTGCTCATTTCCCACGTAGTAGCAATTCCCATTGCTGCCCGAATTCAACGATGCGATCATTAAGGACATAGACGCTGCAAAGAAACCGCATTTTAGGCAAAGGCGGGCTTTTGAGGCGCAGTTTAACAAGCCGCACTGTTTTGTTTTCACTCCGTTTTGTCCTTAGTTTGTATGCCATATGACATCTTTCGGCGCCTTAGCCCTTATGTTCATAGCCGCGCTTGCCAGCTACCTGGGCAAACGGCTTACCGCCAAGGGCGCAATTGTGGGCTGGCTTATCGGCTGCTTTCTCTTTCTTGGCTGTGGCTGGGCTGCGGTTCTGTCGATGGCCCTGTTTTTTGGATTGGCGGTTGCGGCAACTGCAACCGGAAGACGCGAGAAAGAACAGGAAGGCATAGCGGAACAGAACAAGGGACGCAGATCCGCTTACCAGGTCTTTGCCAACGGGGGATTGGCAGGTATCCTGGGGTTCTGGGCCTGGATATGGCCATTGTCCGAAGCCTATTGCCTGATGTTCTGCGCGTCTGCCTTTGCTTCC
>DASTPZ010000062.1:0-11440 GCA_035761965.1 Flavisolibacter sp.
TTTTTCAAGGCATCAAAAAACCTCCAGTGGAACCTGCGTTTTGGCGGCTTCCAGGAGGTATACAACCGCTATGGCTTTGAACCCAAGACACTCAGCTTCCCCGAAGATTCCACCGATATAACCTATCAAACCTGGAGGGGAAGGGCGAATTTTCACAATATCTATGTTACCGACCTGGGATTGTCCTACTCCCCCGAAGCAAGGATAGAAATATTCCACGACCGCCTGGGCAACTCGGAAAGCAATTCCTATATCCACCTGCCGCTGCGCAAGACGCTGGGTGAAACCTTCGCCGTGGACCTTTCTGCAACAGCGAACCTGTCGCGGTACAAGCCCGAGAACAAGGATGCCATTGCAAACAACTACTTTCTTTTTTCACCCTCCATTATATTCAAAAAGCCAAACATCAATGTGCAGGCGGGTCTGAGACCTTCCTGGGATAACAGTGAGTTCAAGATCATGCCGAATGTGACCGCCGAGTTCAATACGGCCGGCAATAGTTTTTCCTTTCAGTTTGGCTGGACGGGCAACCTCCGAAATGCAGGCTTTCAATACCAGGCCGGCATCAATCCCTGGATATGGGCGCCCAATGACGTATACAATACAAGGATAGAAGAGCGCTACCTGGGCATAAAGGGATCCATTGGCGATCATTTCAGCTATAGTGCCAAGGCTGCTCACAACATCCTGAACAACCAGCCACTCTTTGTAAACGATACCTTTACCGGTAAGTCGTTTGTCGTGCTCAACGAGTCTGAAATGAAGGTGCTCAACCTCGGCGGAGAGCTTGGCTATACGGTAGGAGAGAAGTTTTCGGTGATCTCCAATCTGTCGATCAACCGTTTCAACCTTGAGGATCATGTAAAGGCCTGGGGCCTTCTGCCCCTGGAATGGAAGACCAGCTTGCGCCTGCAGGTGCTCAAAGACCTTTATGTAAATAGCACGTTATATGCTTTTGATGGTCCCTGGTCTCTTACAAAGGCCGGCCGCGAGAATCTTCCGGCTGCCATGGACCTGAGCGCAGGATTCGAGTTCAAGATTGTAAAGAACATAAAGCTCTGGGCCCAGTTCAACAATATCTTTAACAAGGAATACCAGCGCTGGAACCAATATCCTGTTTATGGATTCAATTTCCTTGGCGGTGTTGTATTTTCGTTTGCTCAAAAGAATCTCTAGTGCTTTCCTTACTCACCAAATATCTTGTTCAGCATAAGCGGGTCTGTATCCCACACATCGGTACATTCGAGATTGTACAGCAGCCACCGGCGCTTAACGTGGCAGACCAGCGCTTCACACCCCCGTTTTTTACTACGAGATTCGTACAGGACGAGAACGTACCCGAACACCAGTGGAAGTTTCTCCTGTCGGCTCATGCCGATGCGGCACGGCAAAATGATGACCTGTCCGGTTTTGGCAAGCAGCTAAAAAGCCTTATCAAAAAAGATCCCTTCCGGTGGAATGGATTTGGCACCCTCAGCTATTCCTCGGGCAGCATCGTGTTCGAGCCCGATGAGATCGTGCTGCCTTCGCTCTCTTCCCTGCCTGCCGAAAAGGTCAGGAGGGAGAACGCACAGCACCAGGTGCTGGTAGGTGACCAGGAAATGACCAGGCAGGTATCCGATATACAGCATGGTACCCGTCCCGAGCGGAATGTGGCTCTTACCGTTGGTTGGATCTTGCTGGCCCTTGCCGTGCTGGGAATAGCAGCCTGGCTTTATTTCGGAGGATTCAACCCGGCAGCTTCCGGTTCTCAGTTCAAATGGAACTGGTGATACCCCACACTTCGTTCAAAAAGCTTTTTAAAAGCTGAAGTGGAAGTCCCCTTCCCGGTAAGACTTTATGGGATAGGTTTACGCACCCGCGGCAGTCCTTGCACGAACCGCGCCATATACTGTTGCAGCCAAATAACCGAAGCTTTGTAGTGAATGCGTATTTTGCAGCCTCTTTATGAATAAAGTGCATTACACACATTGCCCTGTTTGCCATAGCGAATCGATCAACCCCCTGCTCACTGTAAAAGATCATTCAGTGAGCGGTGAAGATTTTGTTATCTGGCAATGCCGGGATTGTACGCTTCGCTTTACCCAGGATGCGCCTTCGGAGGACGAGATCGGGGCCTATTACCAGTCTGCCGACTACATATCGCACAGCAATACCAGCAAGGGCCTGGTTAACCGGCTTTACCAGCGTGTGCGCAATCATACATTGAACCAGAAAGCGAGGCTGGTGATGAGCCATACAAGACCACAGGGTGCTATTCTCGATCTTGGTGCAGGCATAGGTGCTTTTCTGCACACCATGAAGGGCAAAGGATGGAATACAACAGGCATAGAGCCCGACCCCGGTGCAAGGGCCCAGGCAAAAAGTCTTTTTGGCTTAAGGCTGGAAGAAACAGATGCCCTGGGCAGCCTGAGGGATGGAAGCTTTGACGCTATTACGCTATGGCACGTGCTTGAGCATGTACACCAGTTGCACAGCTATATAGACAAGCTGCGCGATCTGCTCAAGCCGGGGGGTAAGATCTTTGTGGCAGTCCCCAACTATCAATCCCTGGATAGTGCCATCTACAAGCTGTATTGGGCCGCTTATGATGTTCCGCGGCATCTTTACCATTTCACGCCAAAATCTGTCCAGGTGCTGATGGAGGCACATGGATTAAAACTGGTCTCGAAAAAACCCATGTGGTTCGACAGCTTTTACATCAGTCTGTTGAGCAGCAAATACATGAATGGAAAAACCCGCTGGCTGGGTGCGGGCATCAGCGGGCTCAGGTCCAATATCAGGGCGCTGGGCAATACCGATGCCTGCAGCTCTGTTATCTACATCATAGAAAAGGCATAGAGACGCTTAAGCGCAAACTGGCTTGCCCGATCAATTGCCGAATTGTATCTCGTAAAGCTTTGACCAGTTCTTACCGGTGATGTAGAATTTTTTGGTAGTGGGATCGTAGGCTATTCCGTTGAGGGTATCCATCCAGGGCTCCGTAGCCTTCACCTTATTGACAAGATCTGTCAGGTCCAGCTTCGAAACTACTTCTCCCGTGTTTGCATCGATCTTGAGAATATAGCTGTATTGCCATTGGTTTGCATAGATAAATCCATTGACATATTCCAGCTCGTTGATGTTAAGCACCACGCTTCCGCTTTCCCGAACAGGTAGTGTTTTCTGCAGGGTAAACCCCTTCGGGTCGTAAAAGAAAAGATCGCTGCTGCCATTGCTGGCAATAAGGCTCTTTCCATCATTGGTAAGTCCCCAGCCTTCACCCTTGAGGGGCAGCTCACCGATCTTATTAAAGGTCCTGGCATCGTAAACAAGCACTCTGTTTTCTTTATAGGTAAGCTGGTAGAGCGTATCGTTCAGCACCGTAAGACCTTCTCCAAAAAGCTTTGGGTCTAGAGATACTTCTTGCAACGCTTTGCCGCTGGCCAGGTCGGTCCTGATAAGCTTTGACTTTCCATGCTCACCCGTGCTTTCAAGCAGCGTGTTCTGATAGAATTCCAGTCCTTCCGTAAAGGAAGATGTATCGTGCGGATGCGTTGCCAGGATGCGATAGCTCATAACGGGTACCGGAGGCGGCAGGGCCGCTGTATCCGGCTGCTCCGGGCCATCGTTGCAACCGATCATAAAAACTAATAATATGGCAGCAAGGACGGGCGAAAATCTTCTCATCGGGCAAAAATAAGGCAAGGAGGGAATGGGTTTTGTTAAACAAAAAAAGGCCAACGCTTTGATTATTGAAAAAGCCGGTCTATATTTGAGCATTCTTCCCCACGTATCCTACAAAAGATCCCCAATTTTAATCTACCGTTCCTAATAGCTCCAATTCCTGGGAATTTCTGACATCATCCCTTATTCTGCCCTTTCCAACATCCGGCTAAAGCTCATAGTGATCCATAAGCCTATGCGTACCTACAAACCCTGGAACTATGAGGACGATCTTGTTCGGTATCTGCATGCTTTTCGCTTTTTCCGTCTGCGCACAACGCCCCTGTGCCAGTAGTGACTATACAACTTTTCAGCAATCAAACGATCCTTCCGTAAGGGAGCAGCTCAATCGGGTAGAGGCTTTTATCCGCAGCCAGCAGTTTGCCTCAAGAATGACCGGCATCGAAGGTGAGGAGACAATCATCCGCATACCCGTAGTTGTTCATGTTCTATACAATACAGCCGCACAAAATATTTCCGATGCGCAGGTAAAGAGCCAGATCGACGCGCTCAACCGCGATTTCAGAAGAAACAATGCCGACACCGTTAATACGCCAGCCCGCTTCAGGAGCCTGGCCGCCGACATCAAGATCGAGTTTGCACTTGCCAAGGCCGATCCAAAAGGAAGGGCTACCACGGGCATTGTTCGCAAGCAGTCATCCGTAAAGGAATGGAAGATGGACGACAAGATCAAATTCACCGCGCAAGGCGGAGATGATGCGTGGGACAGCCGTTCTTATCTTAACATATGGGTTGGACCCATGCGCAGCCTTCTTGGGTATGCAAGCTATGTGGGCGGCCCAGCAGACAAGGATGGCATCGTTATCAATACAACCGCTTTTGGTACGGTCAATGTAGCAGCCCCTTACCACCTTGGCCGTACTGCCGTTCACGAGGTGGGCCACTGGCTTGGACTCAAGCACATCTGGGGAGATACTTATTGCGGCGACGACGCGGTTGGCGATACGCCAAAACAGGGAAACTTCACCCCCGGCTGCCCCAGCACCTTCAGGTCTTCCTGCTCAAACGGAACCGATGGTGATATGTACATGAATTATATGGACTTCACCGACGATGCTTGTGTTAACCTCTTTACTAATGGACAGAAAGCAAGAATGCTTGCCCTGTTCAATGCCGGTGGACCCAGGCATGCAATCCTCTCCAGCAAGGGCCTGCACGAGCCCTGGGTAGAGGAAGCGCCGCCCGCAGAAGAGCCCCAGGCTGTAGTGCCTGCCGCGGTCAGGCTTTATCCTAACCCCGCCGTTTCCGAGCTCGTGCTCAACTTCGATACCGACGCTTCCTGGATCGGTAAATCGGTAAGCATTGTTAACCAGCATGGCGTGGTGTTGATGACAGGCAGGGTATGTGCTGCTGCACACAGGATGAACCTCTCCAGCCTCAAGCCCGGAATGTATTTTGTACTTGCAGAAAATGGCGAGCAGAAGATCAGGGAAAAGTTCATAAAGCTTTAAGGCAGGTTCTGGCCGGGAATAGCATGATGCAGCTTCCCGCGGTATTTGCGATTGTCAAAGCCTGGCTGCCATCATCTTCGTTACTTCCCTGGCAACAACGGGTGCAAGCGCCACGCCCATGCCGCTCATGCGCACGGCGCAGAATATATTCGGCTGCACTTCTTTCACGATCGGCATTTTTTCTTTTCCCATAGCCATGATGCCAGCCCAGCGGTTTTCGATCGTATAGCTTCCGCGGTAGTGTGGAAGCACAACTTCGTCGAGGTATTGTTCGAGTGCAGATTGTATGAACCCCGAGGTCTGCATCTCCTTGGTTTCTTCGGCCTCGAAAGCTTTGTTCCTGGCGCCTCCGAGCAGTACCCTCTCTCCAAGGTTGCGAAAATAATAATAGCCCTCGTCCGAATGAAAGGTGCCTGTCCACGGCAGGCCGTTGATAGGAGAGGTGAGCAGTACCTGACCGCGTGCTGGTATCACATCGGCTTCGGGCAGCAGGTCACGGGTAAAGGCATTGGTGCATATGAGCAGCTGAAAAGCTGAGAAGCTCACACCCTTGTCGGTGGTGATCTCAATGGTATGGCCATTGCTTTCAAAGGAAAGCATCGAGGTAAGGTTGAATACCTGAACGCCCATGCCCTGTACTTTGTGCAGCAGGCCCTGTACCAGCTTGCCCGAATGCAGGTATCCTTCAAGGTTGTTCTTCACGAGGTGAAGCGTCTTGCCAAAGCCAAAGTCGCCGATCTGCTCATCGGCCAGCCGGTAGGTGCGCTTTGAACCTGTGATGGGTTTGAAAAGGGAATTGATGTATTCGATATTGTGCAGCAGCCGTTCCGTTCCCTGCATGTCGGAACGGTCGTAAAGCTCGTATCCACCGCAGAGATCAAAATCTATATCCTGGTCAAAATATTTGCGTATGCGCTCAAGCCCTTTGTAGCGCATTTCCACCAGTTCGAGCATCTTATCGGTACCCATCTCCTGTGCATCCCTTACTACTTCGCTCAGGCTGCCGAAACAGGCAAAGCCGGCGTTGCGGGTGCTGGCGCCCGCGGGTATGAGTCCTTTATCGAGAATGGTGATCTTTAGCGCAGGATTGTTCTTTTTAAGGTAAAGGGCCGACCAAAGGCCTGTAAAACCGCTCCCGGCGATCACTACGTCTTGAGGCGCGTAAAAGGTCTCTTTTTCCCAGATCGATTGCTGCATGCGGCTGAATAGGATGATTGAAGAATACAATCCCGCGTACATTTCCCGGCAGAAACAGGAAAATCTACGAAAGCGGCGGCCTGTCAGCCTCCAGGTCCGGGATCAATTGCTCCAATAAAGATAAATGGATTTTAACGGGGTGTTAAGTTCTGAACGTTTATTTTACACTATTATAAAACCAAACTATGAAAAGAATAGTACTTGCAGTTTCTTCCATGGCTGTTTTTGTGCTGTCTGCACAGGCCCAGGGTTTCAAGAACATGCTAAAAAAAGATTCCACAGGAAAGACGGGTGTGCAGAAAATGGTACAGAATGCAGGTGGGAAAGGCAATGGCCTCAGCAACGACGAGATCGTTAGCGGCTTGAAGGAGGCGCTCAATACCGGTGCCAATAACGCGGGCCGCCAGCTCTCGGCAGTGGACGGGTTCTTTAAGGATGCCGCCATCAAGGTGCTGATGCCGCCCGAAGCCCAGAAGGCTGAAAAAAAGCTGAGAAGCCTTGGAATGGGAAAGCTGGTGGATGATGCTATCCTTGCCATGAACCGTGCAGCCGAAGACGCTTCCAAAAGCGCGGCGCCGATCTTTGTTGATGCAGTAAAGCAAATGAGCTTCCAGGATGCAGTAGGCATCTTGAGGGGAGGCGATTTTGCTGCCACTGACTACCTGAAAGGAAAAACCACCGCCTCGCTAACGGAGTCCTTCCGCCCGGTGATCGAAGCTTCATTGAAAAAAGTAGATGCCACTAAATACTGGAATGCTGTCTTTACTGCCTATAACAAATTCAGCACCGAAAAAGTAAATACGGATCTTTCTGCTTACGTTACCGAAAAAGCGCTGTCCGGCATTTTTTTCCAGGTAGGCAAGGAAGAGCAGAAGATAAGAAAAGACCCTATGGCCCGGACCAGCGAGATCCTTAAAAAGGTCTTTGGCAGCTAAGGCCGGCGTATAGAAAGATACAGCTTCAGGTGCACGGAGAGCACAAGGTTTTACGGCTGGTATTACCGGCTGGCAAAAGACTTTTGCTCTCCGTGCTTTTTTTAGAATACAAGCCCCACTGAAATGCCCGTTCTAAAACCGGGGACGGCACCCCTGAAATCCGCCCTCACGGTATTGTTATTTCGGTCTACCATCACCGTTGCCTTTTTGCGGATGATGGGAAGCTCGTCAAGAAAATCACGGATATCGGCCTCTGCCTCAGAAGCCTGTACAGGGGTCCAGGGTGCTGTAGCACCGGCCTCCGTAGCGGTAAAATGATTGGAAGCAATGTTGAGCTCGGGCCCCAGCAGGAATAGGTCTACCGCAAGTCTTTTAAGAACAATGAACTGTACCCCCAGCTGGGCGCCAAGGCCAAAGGCATTGTAGTTGTTGCGGAAATTCATAGCCACATTTTCGCCGGTGATAAGGGCCTCCCCGGTACCATCGGAAGCGTGGTGCACATACTTGAAATAAGGTTCGAAATAAATGCCCCTCATGTGTTTCTTCGACAAATAAGTCCGGTAACCGGATAGAAAGGAGATAGCCTTCATATTGAAAACTGCATCGTTTTCGTCATAGCTCAGCGTGTGCGTTGTGCGGAGCGGTATCCCGACCTTGGCCGTGAGCGAGCTTCTTCCAAAATTGTATTCACCCTGGAGACTGAGACTGCCCAGGAAAAGCCCTGTAGGAGCCCATTTAACGCCGATGCGCGGAAGGGACTGGGCATTGGGCAGAAAAGCTGCCAGCAGCAGTCCGGTTAAAAGCAGTGATTTCTTCATAGTTTGGTTGAACATTCGTTTTCATTAAGATGCGGGCACTCGCCCCGCATAAGAGCATAAAATGCAGAACAATGCTGCTTGAAACAAAAAACCCCTGCTCTATAACAGGGGTTTTTATATATACGGTTATAATGACTTATAAGTGAATTGCCTCGCCATAAGCCACTTCGATGGCATCCTTGATGCTTTCGCTGATCGTTGGGTGCGGGTGTATGCTGTTGAGCACTTCATGATAAGTAGTCTCGAGCTTGCGGGCAACAACGGTTTCGGAGATCATCTCGGTTACATTGTAGCCGATCATATGGGTGCCCAGCCATTCGCCGTACTTGGCATCAAAGATCACCTTTACAAAACCTTCAACATGGCCGGCGGCAGAGGCCTTACCCGAAGCACTCAGCGGGAACTTGCCCACCTTGATCTCGTAGCCGGCGTCCTTTGCCTTTTTTTCCGTGAGTCCGACCGACGCGATCTCTGGTGAGCAATAAGTACAGCCGGGCACATTGCCGTAGTCGAGGGGTTCAGGCTGGTGGTTGTATTTTTTCTCGTTGTAAGCAATGTTTTCGATACAGATGATGGCTTCCTTCGAAGCAACGTGCGCGAGAGCCTGGCCAGGAGCGCAATCGCCAATAGCGTAAAAGCCCGGCACGGAGGTCTGGTAGAATTTATCAACGGCGATCAGGCCTTTTTCGGTTTTTACGCCAAGCTCCTCAAGACCCATGCCCTCTATATTGGCTGTAACGCCTACGGCACTCAGCAGCACATCGGCCTCAAGCGTAATTTCTCCACTGGCCGTCTTCACCGTAGCCTTTATGCCATTGCCGGATGTATCCACCTTTGTTACCTCTGATGAGGTCATTATCTCGATACCTTGTTTTTTAAAGCTTTTCTCCAGCTCTTTGGAGATATCATCGTCTTCAACCGGGACGATCTTTGGAAGGAACTCGACGATAGTGACCTTCGTTCCCATGCTATTGTAGAAATAACCGAACTCTACGCCAATGGCTCCGCTGCCTACGATGACCATGCTCTTGGGCTGCTGGGGGAGGTTCATGGCTTCGCGGTAGCCAATGATCTTTTTGCCATCGATGGGCATGGAGGGAAGCTGACGGCTCCGGCCGCCTGTTGCAATGATGACGTGCTTGGCTTCAACGGTTTGTTTACCGCCGTCGGCAGCCGTTACTTCGATCTTGCCTTTTGCCACCAGCTTGCCAAAGCCGCTGATCACGTCGATCTTGTTCTTGCGCATCAGGAACTGAACGCCCTTGCTCATCTTGTCGGCCACGCCGCGGCTTCTTTTTATCACCGCGCCAAAATCGTGCTGGCCCGTGGCTTCGATGCCAAAATCCTTGGCATGCTTGATATATTCATATACCTGGGCACTTTTGAGCAATGCTTTGGTAGGAATACAACCCCAATTCAAACAAATACCGCCCAAGCTTTCCTTTTCGATAACAGCTGTCTTTAAGCCTAACTGTGAGGCCCGGATAGCGGCTACATAACCGCCAGGACCCGAACCGATAACGACTACATCGTATGCCATATTGATTGCAGATTTTTAAAAGTAAACTGGCCTTCGGCTGCCGCCTCTCTCGAAAGGAACCGCAGCTCTAAAAAAGCCGCACGAAGCTAATTCAATTTGGCTTACCTGCAAAAGAAGGGGAGGTGGCGCTATTTTTGTGCGGTTTCCGGTTCCGGCCGGCAACCGGCAGTTAAAAAAGAGGTATGAGCGAGCTGAAAAACTACCTGGAGGAGCAGATGGACCTGAAGCGCATGTGCAGCATCCGCTTCAGAGCGGTGGATGGCGCCGTTACCACCATCAGGGCACACATTATAAAGATGGATAATGTTTCGGGCAGGGACATGATAGAGACCGATGCCGGACTGGTGATCGGGGTAGACCAGCTGGTCCAGGTAAATGACCGTCCGGGTGAAAATTATTGCTAATATTTTTGAAAGGCCTAAAATTATAGCCTGTACTGGTTTAATTCTCGAATCTTTCCCCTACCTTTGCACTCCAAAATTTTCCAAAGTCATGGCACGAGTATGTCAGGTTACAGGTAAAACACCGATAGGCGGTAATTCGGTTTCTCACTCGAATATCAAGACCAAGCGCCGGTTTTTGCCCAATTTGCAAACCAAGAGGTTTTTCTTGGCCGAAGAGAACAAATGGATCACCCTTAAGCTTTCCGCCGAAGGAATCAGAACCATCAATAAGAGAGGATTGTCAACCGTTATCAAGGAGCTTCGCGCCCAGGGCCAGCATATCTAAATCGTTATAGTTCGGAAATCTGTCTGCCTTAAAAAGGGTCACAGATGCCGCACAAAACATCATAAATAAAAGAAAATGGCAAAGAAAGGAAACCGTGTACAGGTCATCTTAGAATGCACAGAGCAAAAAAATACTAATGTGCCTGGTACCAGCCGTTACATCAGCGAAAAGAACAAAAAGAACAATCCTGAGCGTTTGGAGTTGAAAAAGTACAATCCAAACCTGAAGAAAGTGACTGTTCACAAAGAGATTAAATAAGTTTAGGATTTCCCTGCAGGCTCCTTGGGCCCTGTACTCCGGAAGCCATCAAGCATAAAAATAAACAGATTCTACCATGGCAAAAGCAGCAAAAACCGCGATCAAGACCAAAGACCAAAAGGCAGCCGCCGAAGCAAAGAACTGGTCTAAAGTTATCAAAGCTGTACGCAGCCCTAAAACTGGTGCCTATACTTTTAAAGAGGCCATCGTTCACAAAGACAAGGTGAAGGATTACCTGGCACAAAAATAATTTTGGGTTAGTAAATTTTCCAAAAGCTGTCAGTATACTGGCAGCTTTTGTCGTTTGGCGACCGCTGGTAAAGACCGGCGCCGCTGCCCGCATCCCCTTACATTCCCTTCGTTATAGTATCTTGCAGCAACATTTTTGATCAACAAATACCCGGCGGTAGAAAACTATGGGATTTTTCAACAAGCTATTCGGTAAAAAGGAAAAAGAAAGCCTGGATGAAGGTCTGCAAAAGACCAAAGAGAATTTTTTTTCAAAGGTCACCAAGGCCATTGCGGGCAAAAGCACGGTAGATGAGGAAGTGCTCGACAATCTTGAAGAAGCCCTTGTTTCGGCCGATGTTGGTATCGATACCACTGTTCAGATCATCGACAGGGTGGAAAAACGTGTTGCCCGCGACAAATACCTTAATACCGGTGAGCTCAATAAAATATTGCAGGAAGAAATCGAGGCTACACTGGTAGACGCTCCTTCAGCCAATTCCTACGATTTCCAGTCGGCGCTTCCGGCAAAGCCTTATGTGATCCTCGTTGTAGGCG
>DASTPZ010000063.1:0-3626 GCA_035761965.1 Flavisolibacter sp.
CTCTACGTCGCCACCCTGGTAGCCTGGCTTGTAGATCTTTACCTTCTCGCTTACCAATTGCCCGTAGTCTTTATCGGGTGTGACCATATAAACTTCGTATCCCAGCTTTTCTGCCTGTTTGCTGAGCGTACCGATCACATCGTCTGCTTCATAGCCATCGCTTTCGATGATAGGAATGTTCAGGCCTGCGATGATCCTTTTGATATCAGGTATGGCTGCGCTAAGGTCTTCGGGCGCCTCCTGGCGGTTGGCCTTGTATTGCTCGAAATCAGTATGCCTTTCGGTAGGGGCGCTGGTATCGAAGCAAACGGCCATGTGAGTTGGTTTCTGGTTGTTGATCAGGTCAATGATCGTATTGGTGAAACCGAATTGGGCATTGGTATTCTTACCTTTTGAAGTGATCCGCGGGTTACGGATGAGCGCATAATAGGCCCTGAAAATGAGGGCCATGGCGTCGAGTAGAAACAGACGTTTATCCATGATCGCGAAGTTAGCTATTTAGGTCAGCCTTGCGACGCAAATTAAAAAACCCCGCTAAAGCGGGGCTCGTTCAAGATCGGTTAGAATCAGTAACGGGTTAGTATAAGTTAAAGCGATTGCGCGAATTAGTTTTGAAGATGCATGGCAGATGGCTGGTCGTTCTTTGTTTCTGTCTTATTCAGGTATTGACCGGGATTAGACTCCAGGATCGTACCCTTTACAACCGAAGAAGCGGCTGTCGAAGATGCCGGCTGCACATTGCTGTCTTTGTGAATGAAATTGAGGTAAAGTGCGAAGAACAGGAGGTTGAAAGCAAAAAAATTAAGCACCCGCGAGATACGCTTTTTCATAAAAAAATTGGATTTAGATAGTTCGGCTGACAAAATAATCAAGCGCACCGGCTCATGCAAGCCGGAACGCGCTTTTTCATAAAAATCGGGTGTATCCACTCGAAGCCGCTCGTAGATCTACGTGAATGCCGCCCTTAAGCTGCCGGGGATGTTATACGGTCTTCATGCCTTCGAGCTTTTTTTGCATGGCATACATTTCATCCCTGAGTCTTGCAGCTTCCATAAAATCCATATCCCTGGCGGCTTTCTCCATTTCCTTTTTTGTCCTGGAAATAGCCTTTTCCAGTTGGGGAATGGTGGTGTATTCGCTGTCGTCCTCGGCGGCCCGGGTGGCGATCTCGGTTACCGCAAAAGGAGATTCAGGATCATAGCCCTTGATATCCAGCACCGATGTCTGTGCCATAACCTGCTCGATCGATTTCCTTACGGTTGTAGGTGTTACATTGTTGGCGATGTTGTAGGCTACCTGCTTTTCACGGCGGCGGTTGGTTTCATCTATGGTCCGCTGCATGCTTTCGGTGATAGTGTCGGCATAAAAGATCACTAGTCCCTCTGAGTTCCTTGCGGCCCTTCCTGCTGTCTGCGTCAGCGACCTTTCATTTCGGAGGAACCCTTCCTTGTCTGCGTCCAGTATCGCTACCAGCGATACTTCCGGCAGGTCCAGCCCTTCCCTTAAAAGGTTTACCCCCACGAGTACATCGATCTTGCCCAGCCTCAGCTCTCGCAGTATCTCCACCCGTTCGAGCGCATCGATATCGCTGTGTATGTATTTCGACTTGATATCGATCCGCTTGAGGTATTTATCCATCTCCTCTGCCATGCGTTTGGTCAGCGTGGTCACCAGCACACGATCGCCTTTTTTTACACGCTTGTCTATCTCGTCTAACAAGTCGTCAATCTGGTTTACGCTGGGTCTTATTTCGATCGGCGGTTCGAGCAGTCCAGTGGGTCTTACCACCTGCTCCACCACCACGCCGCCGGTTTGTTCCAGCTCGTAGTCGCCGGGCGTGGCACTTACATAGATCACCTGGTTCAGCAGGTCCGAAAATTCGTGGAAATTCAGTGGCCGGTTATCCAGCGCAGAAGGCAACCTGAATCCATAATCTACAAGAGTCAGCTTGCGGCTGCGGTCCCCGCCATACATCCCGCTCACCTGTGGAACGGTCTGGTGGCTTTCGTCGATCACACAGATGAAATCTTTCGGGAAATAGTCCAGCAGGCAGAACGGGCGTGTACCCGGTCTGCGCCTGTCGAAGAACCTCGAATAATTTTCGATGCCGTTGCAGAAACCCAGCTCGCGGATCATCTCCAGGTCATATTCGACCCTTTCCTTGAGGCGTTGCGCTTCGATAAACTTTCCGGCTCCCTTAAAGTACTCAACCTGGCTGTTCATTTCATCCTGGATCTCGAACATTACATCGTTGATAATGTCCTTGGGCGCCACATAAAGATTGGCCGGGAAGATGGCCGCATCCTGGAGCGTCCCAATGCGCTTTCCATTCTGTACATCTATGCTTTCGATCTCTTCGATCTCATCGCCGAAAAAAGTGACCCTGTAGCCATAATCCACATAGGGCAGGTTGATATCGACCGTATCACCCTTCACCCGGAACGTTCCGCGGTTAAAATCGATCGAGGTCCTGTTGTACAAAGAATTTACCAGTGAATGCAGGAAACCCTGGCGGGATGTGCTGTCGCCTTTCGATATGCGGATGATGCCGCTCTCATAATCGGTAGGGTTGCCCATACCATAGATGCAGCTTACACTGGCTACTACTATGATGTCGCGTCTGCCCGACAGCAAACTGGTAGTTGCACGCAGGCGAAGCTTGTCAAGCTCTTCGTTGATATTTAGGTCTTTTTCGATATAGGTGTCCGAAACGGGCATGTAAGCCTCAGGCTGGTAATAATCATAATAGGAAACAAAATATTCCACCGCATTGTCAGGGAAGAATTGTTTGAACTCGCCATACAGCTGGGCAACGAGGGTTTTATTGTGTGTAAGCACCAGGGTTGGTTTCTGTACCTCGTTGATCACATTCGCCACGGTAAATGTTTTACCTGAGCCGGTAACACCCAGCAATACCTGATGTCTCTCTCCCCTGTTGATTCCTTCGGTCAGCTCCCTGATGGCAGTGGGCTGGTCTCCTGCTGGCTTGTAAGGTGCAACTAAGTTGAATGGCATACCGTAAAATTATGTTGTTTCAGCTCTTCCCGGCCTTTGCATCCAGGTTTTAGGCCTGGCTCCGCCGGATAATTAACTATTTAAATATTTGACATGAAGCCAATTACATATATGGCTAAGTTTTTGACGTAATTTTACTATCCTGTAAATTTCCCTGCCTCGTGCCTAAATCCAATCAATCAGAAGAATAAAAAGTTTCAACCTATTGAACGCCATTGCCAGCCTGTTGTTTTCAGCAGGCTTTTTTATGTCATCACCGTGACTTATTTCCCCCGTCTCATATCTATTCAAAAAAAATCCTGCCTTGGTATAGGCAGGATCATCAGTATCATAAATCCTTAGGAGGCCTGGAGTTCTTTGATCTTTTCACGGATCTTGGTCTCCAGCTCGTCTGCCAGTTGAGGATTGTCATGAAGCAGGCTTTTTACTGCCTCGCGGCCCTGTCCGAGCTTATCGCCATTATAACTGAACCAGCTTCCGCTTTTTTGCACGATGCCCATTTCCACACCCATATCGAGGATTTCACCGATCTTGGAGACACCTTCTCCAAAGATGATATCGAATTCTGCCGTACGGAAAGGAGGAGCAACCTTGTTCTTCACTACCTTCAC
>DASTPZ010000064.1:0-2933 GCA_035761965.1 Flavisolibacter sp.
TCAGTTTTTCTTCGCTGGTGCTGGCCACCGTTTCTTCGAATGGGTAAAGGTCAACGATCACCAGGTCGATCACGGGGATCTCGAACTGCTTCATCTCTTCCAGGTCCGTTTCGTTGTTGCGCCTGCCCAGGATGCCGCCAAATACCGAAGGGTGAAGCGTCTTTACCCTCCCTCCCAGGATCGAAGGATAGGAGGTAAGATCCTCCACAGGCACCACCTCGATGCCCAGCTCTTCGATAAATTTCTGTGTTCCCCCTGTCGAATAAAGGGTTACGCCCTGTTTGTTCAGTTCTTTTACAACCGGTTCAAGTCCGTCTTTGTAATAAACAGAAAGCAGGGCCGATGTGATTTTTTTGTTCATACGGAATGTATTAAAAGGCCATGTTCGGCCTGTGCATAATGTTTTTGGTTGCTGGTCCCGGGCGGCAAGGTCCATGTCGTCATGCCCGCTCCGGTTATGACCGGGGCTTCAAGGAAGGGGCAAAGGTAGGGGCTAGAGCTTCATCACAAAAGCACCTTTTTCGGCGATATTGTAGCAGGGAATGCGGAGGGAATCGCATTCTTTTTTCCAGTTGGCTGCTCGCCAGGGGGGTACCGAGCCATCGATTACGAGCTGCCTTATATCCATGACCGCGCTGAGGCTGGTGATCTTAACAGAAGGATTGCGGGATAGCAGCAGGATATCGGCCCGGATCTTTTTTGCGACCGGCAGGAATTGAAGGGCGGTATCGACAATGATCAGCCGGCGGTTGCAGAAAATGAACTCACGACCCGGCAGGCAGATCTTTTGTCGATTGATTCGGTGCAGCACCCGGGATGATTTTATATGAAAGCTCCAGAGCTGCCTGTCGCGCAGCGGTGTCTTATCACCCGCATAATAGGCCTTGCGGCCGGCCAAAAATTCGATGGTCCTGTGCTTTGTTATATTGTAAATAATGATCTTTTTCTGCCTGCCGGTATCCCGGAAGGATTGGGCCCTTAGCGCCATGAAGCTGAGGGCAGACAACAATCCCATCCAGAGCAAGACGCGATGTTTGGCCATAAACCAGGCCGAAAGGCAGAGGATGAAGGCTGTGAGCAGTACAGCCTGCACTGCACTAAGGTAAAGTCCTTCCCAAACGGCAAAAGGCAGCCTGCCGATCCTTTCGATAAATGCATTCATAAGAAATATGAGCCAATGAAGAAGCCAGCCGGTCAGCTTTGCCACCGGTTGAACGAAGTGCAGGGCGCATAGTAGCAGCTCGCCAAACAGGATTGCGCTCGACAGGGGCACGGCGACCAGATTGGTGACCAGGAACATCAGTGGAAACTGGTGAAAATGGAAACAGCTTACCGGTGTGGTTAGCAGTTGAGCAGAAAGCGTAACGGCGCTGAGCTTCCACAGCTGGTCGGGCAGCCAGCCGGGGAAAACCCACCAATTGTAAACAGGGCGGAAGAAGATCAATATGCTTAGAACAGCCGAATAGGAGAGCTGGAAGCCAATATCCCAGAGCCAGAAGGGGTTATAGCAAAGCAGTAAAAAGGCCGAGAGGGCCAGGCTGTTGTATATCCCGCTCCTTCGCCGGAGTACCTCCCCACCTGCAAGAAAGGTGAACATTAGGGCAGACCTGAGCACCGAGGGCTGCGCACCTGCCAGGATGCTGAACAGCCACAGGCCGGCTATGATGATGACAAGTCTTAACCAAAGCAACCTTGACCTCAGGGGTCGGGTAAGCACCAGCAGGAGACCATAAATAAGACCCAGGTGAAGACCTGAAATGGCAATGACATGCACTACACCGGTATTGGAATAAGACTGTACCAGGTCCTTGTCCAGGTCGTCCTTATAACCGATAAGCAGGGCCTCGGCCAGCCCGGCTTCTTTTTCTCCCGGGATAAATTTCCGTATGGTCCGCAGTACCCACTGGCGGCAGCTGAAAATAAAGTTTTTAAAAGGGTAAACGGTGGCCGCAGGCAAAAGAATGTAATCTTCAGGCGCCAGGTATACCTGGTGGCTGATCCCCTGGAAATAGCAATACCGCTTGTAGTCAAAGCTGCCGGGATTGCCGGTGCTTTTCACCTCCTGCAATGGCCTGACTGCAATAAGCAGGCTGCCTATTGCCGGTCTTTTCAGTGGCAGATCTTTTTTGAAATAAACAATGACCTTTCCCCTGGCGGGTATGCGACGGTGCCCTTGATAGATCGCCTTTATGCTTGCTATGGCTTTAAAAGAATTCGGTTTTTCGGTAAGGGATTCTTCCAGCTCCAGCTCGGCACAAGCCTGTTCTATTGCTGCATTCCCGATCCAGGTTTGCTTATTCCTGGGTTCCGTCATCCATACCAGCATTGCGCCCAATAGAACTGTTTGGGCCAGTACCAGCAATCCGCAGAAAAGGCCAAACCTGAATTTTAGCCTGAGGGGTAGGAAGAAATAAGCCAGCAGCAGGCAGAGACCTGCGATAAAGGCGGGCAAAAGCCAACAAAATCTAAACTGTATATTCCATTGCAGCAGTATGCCGGTCACCAATGCCAGCAATATCCTGGCAAAAGGCATTCTTACCCATATGGAGACATCCCGGTTCAAGTGGCAAAACAAAGCAGGATAGGAATGCTGACCCGGTGAATCCAGCGGTGATCGCAGATGTTTTTTCTCGAAAAATCCTGTGATTTCAAACGCCCGTCATTCAGGATATTGGTTTGCTTTTTTGCAGAAACAAGAAATAAGCCGCGGTGCCCAGGGCTACGACCGAGCTCGAAAGAAAGACTGCCTGGCTGCCAAAGCCCGTCCAGGCAGCACCTGCGACAATACTGGCCAGCAGGGCGCAGCTGCTTTCGCAGGAAGTATAGAAGCCAATTGCCGTTGCAGCATGTCTGGCATCAGCCACATTGGTGATCCAGGCTTTGGCAATACCCTCTGTTGCAGCAGCGTAAAGACCATAAAGAAAGAAGGCCCC
>DASTPZ010000065.1:0-6144 GCA_035761965.1 Flavisolibacter sp.
CTTCCGATAGCAGCCGGCAAAAATGGTCTCTTCTTTCATGATAGGTTTTTACCGCTTTTTTAATATGCCTGCCAATCGTGCCATTGCTGTAGAGCTCCGCTATGGCTGCTTCCATCATGCTATCGCCCTGCCGGTCGAGCGTACGCCTAAGTCTCGCAGCGAGACGGATAACATCCCCTGGCGCGACCATAAATCCTACCCGGATGGCAGGAGCCAGGGTCTTGCTCAGGGTGCCAATATAGATGGTATTGCCATGATGATCGAGGCTTGCCATGGGAAGTACGGGTGTGCTGCTGTAATGAAAATCGTAATCATAATCGTCCTCGATGATGGCAAACCTGTAACGCGTCGCGAGCTCAAGCAGGCGCAGGCGTCTTTCTGGGGTCAGTGTTACAGTTGTCGGGTGGTGATGATGAGGAATCACATAAAGAAGGCGGATCTTTTTTTTCCGGCAAAGCTTTTCAATGGCGTCGACATCGATCCCTTGCTCATCGACCGGCACCCGGTTGAGTCTTGCCTTCAGCTGCTGAAAGGTCAGGTTGGCGGCGAAATAGTTGGGCTCTCCCACAATCACTTCGTCGCCCGGGCGAAGCAGAACGCTTGCAGCCAAATAGATCCCCATTTGCGCGCCTTTTGTAACCATGATATTGTTCGTGGTGATGGGGAGGCTGCGGGTATCGCTGAGGAACTGCGACAGCGTTTCGACCAGGCGAGGGGAGCCCGCCGGGTCGCCATAGGCCAGGTATTTTCTAAACACCGTTCTTTTTGAGAGACTTCGGAACTCGCGTAGGAGCAGGTCGATGGGGGCAAGCCGGACATCGGGAAAGCCATCGTTGATGGTGAGAAGCGCTCCCGGAGTAAGGCTCGCGGCAGGGAATTCAACAAAGCCGTTTTCATGCACGGGAAAATTGGCTTTTATCAAAGCAGCTTCGTTACCGGTCCGGTCGGTGATCCTTTGTGGCCTGAAATCGGGCAGCTGTTCGGCTACAAAACAGCCCTTTCGCGGAACGGCAATGATCCAGCCCTGGGCTTGCAGCTCATCCAGCGCAGCAACAATGGTCTTGCGGTGAACCTTAAGGCTGCGGGCCATGTCTCGAGAACCCGGCAACCTTAATCCCCTCCGCAAGCTCCCCCTCCGGATTTGGCTCACAAGGCCGTTCGCAATCTGGAGATAAAGCGGCATTTCCAATCTTTTGTCTATGAAGACAAGTTCTTTCAGGTTCATCTGGACTACCTAACAGTCTTTATCTGGACTATCTAGTAGTCCAATAAAGTTACCAATTTTACATTGTAATCATATCCGGGCCTGTCCTGGATGTATAATTCAATGGAGTTATGAATAAATATCAGAATGTGGCTGTGCTGCTCTTGCGCCTGGCAACTGCCGCAAATTTCCTTTCGCCCGTAGCTGACCGGTTCGGACTTTGGGGCCAGCCAGGGGAAGCTAGCGTGATTTGGGGCAACTGGGAAAATTTCGTTGCCTATACCGGAAAGGTCAATTCTTTTGCTCCGGAGGGTGTGGTGCCGATGCTGGCCGTTATCGCCACCGGTCTTGAGATCATTCTGTCTTTGTTACTGGTGGCAGGTTTCAAAACCAGGATCGCAGCCGCCGGATCTGCCGTCCTTACGCTTGCCTTTGCGCTTGCGATGACCTATTCCTTTGGCATCAAGGCACCACTGGATTATGCCGTCTTTGTCGATTTTGCTTCGGCATTCCTGCTGGCTACCATGCCGGTTTACAAATGGAGCATAGACGAATGGCTGCGGCGAAAGAGGGGAGAAGGCCTTCCCGGTATGATCGCAAGCTTTTGATCCAGCCGAGAGAGACCAGCAAGCGTCTGCTGTTTTAAAAATTGTTCGCCGGTGTTTAGCTAAGCTTCCTGCCCGGTTGCTGGCTCGGGTCTTTGGGTAATGAGGGCAGTCGGGTTCAAGTTCTCATCCATGCTTCTCCTGCTCATATCAATCGGGTAATTTTTCCTCAGCCTTTTGTACATGTAAAAAGCATTCATAAAGAAGCAGAGGAGGAATGCACCCAGCCTCAACGTAAAAGCAGCCCGTGCGATCCGTTTGAGTGCATATAAGGGCGAGAAGGATTTTTTCCATAGGCTGCGGTGAGCAGCCAATAGCTGCTGGCTGTTCATTTTCTTCGGCTCGAAGGCTACATTATAGCCATTGTAAAAGTTCCAGCCTCTTTCTTCCAGTATCCTGCCTTCCTCTTTCAGCTTGCTGTAAATTGGCGTGCCCCTGAATGGCGTCATGATGCTTAGAAAGGGTACATCGATACCGATCTCCATCAGTTGGTCCGCCATGGCGACAATGCTTTGTTCGTCGTCGTGGTCAAAGCCTGCGATAAAGCCGGCCATCACTGCAATGCCTCGTTTTCTTATCTGCCCTACGGCTTCTTTGTAGTTGGCGATCTTGTTCTGCCGCTTATTGGCATCGGCAAGCGATTCGGTGCCAAAAGATTCGATGCCCAGGAAAACGCCTATGCAGCCCGAAGCCTTCATCAGGTCGAGCAGCTCAGGGTCTTTTGCTATGTCCATGCTGGCCTGGGTGAGCCACCATTTCTTCAAGGGGATCATCTCATTCAGCAGCTCGCGGATGTAGGGACGCCTGATGGTAAGGTTATCGTCCCAGAACCAGACGATCTTATTCTGCCACCAATGGCTGAACTTGTCATAAGAGGCATCACGGATCACATCCTTCACCGGTCTTAACCTGAAGCCTGGATTGAGCGAGGGCACGGTGCAGAACGAGCAGGAGAAAGGACAGCCCCTCGTGGCCTGGATCACTTTTTTGATAAAGAACCTGTCGGGCAGCAGCTCATACCTTGGTGTAGGCAGGTCTTTCATATCACAAGGTGTTCCTGTATAGACCTCCTTGAGCCGGCCAAGCTCAAGATCCTGCAACAGCTGCGGCCAAACGTTCTCCGCTTCACCGGTTACGATGGCGTCGAAATAGCGAAGGGCCTCCTCCTTGCAATAGGTAACATGCGGTCCGCCGGCCACGAGCGTTTTCCCGCGTTTCCTGAATTCGGTGGCGAGCTTATAGGCCGCCAGGGCAAAGCCGCTGAAGAAAGAGATGGCGATAAGGTCAGCGTCAGTATCCAATCGTATCTTATCGATCTGCTGGTGATACACGCGTACCTCGTGCTGCGAAGGTGTGATCGCGGCCAGGTGAATTCCGGTGATGGGTGGAACGAAATCCCTTTCATGCCCAAATTCATAGCGCTGAGTATAGGCTATGATGATATCGATCTTCATTGCTTGGTCTTTTATATGATTAAAAAGGGTACGGATCAAAATGATCCGGTGGGTTGCCGGCGGATCTTAAAATGATTTTGTTGAATGTTGTTCCAACCGGTATCGCTCAGCCAAAGCGGAAAACCAGGGGAAAGAAAAAGGTAACGATCGCCGCCCACACGAAATAGACCGGCAGGTAGGCGGCTATGATCTTTCCAACGCTGCCCGTATCTCTTTTGCCTGTAACGCATTTGAATAACTGGATGGCCACGAGCAGGAGATTGACCAGGATAAGGAGGTTGGCGCCAAGCACTGCGGTCCTGTTGGGTGTAAGTCCCCACTCCGATATGCGGAAGAGAATGGCGGACAGCGCAATGCCATTCACTACGAGGGTTATTGCCGAAAGCGGCAAAAGCACCCAGGCTTCCCTTTTTCCTTTATGCTCTTTACCACTTTCAGCCACGGAGAAGAAAATAATGGCCATCACGCCGGCCAGCAATACATTAAAGACCATGAGGAATTCCCGGTCATTGTATGGATCCTTGCCTGAGTAAACGATGGCGGCAAGATAGATGGCGAGCATAAGGGCAACGAGCGGACTGAATATCCTGGCGATCACCGGCGAGATTCTTCCTACCAACTGCGGATTTGCCTTTACCAGGTAAGTACCTGTTAAGGGCACGGCCGGCAGCCCGAAAACAACTACGTGCTCAAAATAAAATTCCTCTATGCGAAAGCCGATCAGGGAGAACAAACCGATCGTAATTGCAGTAAGGAGAGCGCCCGCGAAGAGTATTAGTGCTGAAATAACGGCAAGGTCACCATTGTATTTCAGGAAGAGAAGCCGGCCGCCATATTGCGGAAGTTCCCTGCCTGCAAAGGCGGAGCCAAGCAGAGCCCAGAGCAGAAGTGGCAGGTGGATGCAAGACAGTAGAAGGGTATCGGCTGCACAGGAGGGAAGCAGGTTGATGTAAAAAACCGAAGCGAGGATTGTGCTGCCAAGGAACAGCATTCTTTTGAGCCCTGCTTTATTCTTCCAGGCAAAATAGGCTGTCAGCAGGGGCAGCACGATAAAGCCAATATTCCTCAGGTAAAAATCCTCTTCATTCCATCCGAACAGTTGGGGCAGCTTTGCAATAAGGCCTGCGACCAGGCAGGAGAGGGCTATGAACAGCAGGTCCCCGGCTGTACCCCGGTCGGCCTCTTCGCTTCCATAGTTTAGCCTTTCGTGCCAGAATGCTGCCAGGGGACTGTCTTTGACCTCGGGGTAAATGGCCTCGAATGCTTTTTTAAACGATTGCCTGTTGGCCCTGTACATTTTCTCGAGCTGTGCCGGGTCGTTGAGGTAAATGCTTATATCGTCTTTCATGTGTTTCTGCTTTATACGTCAAAACATGCGTTATTATACAAACTTGCTTTGGTTGTCTAAGAATGGCAGGCTTTGCTGTCATCTTCCCTAAGCCTATGTCTTTATCTTTCGTATGCTGAATTCTGTAAGTCCGATTGCAAGGAACAAGAGGGTATTGGCTACGGACATCCACAACAAGAAGCTAATGGTCGGGCTGCCCTCTGTAAGAACGCTTAGGGCTGTGAAGGCATAAGGGTAATAATCAGTAAAGGCCAGCTTGAAGTTGATCACCAGTATAAGGCCGATGACCCAACAGCAGAAGCCGATCGCCAGCGGCACGATGAAGTTCCTGAACCGCAGCGACAGCCAGAACTGGATAGCGCTGATGCCCAGCACCACCAGGTAAGTGTTTGCATAATAGATCAGCACATCGGCAATATCCAGTCCGCCGTTAAAATAACCTGGACGGACAGCATTGATGATGGCGCCGCTCAGGATGAGCAGCAGGTTATGAACTGTGATGAAACCAATGATCAATAGCTGCAGCATGATGAACTTGGCGAAAAATATATGCGATAATCGCTGCGGCGAGCTTAGCACCTGCTTCCAGGCCTTGTCCCTGTATTCGATCTGCAGCAGCATGGTGCTGGTGAGTACTATGTACATTGGCAGAAAGGCCATTCTCAGCACATCGCCCGATTTAAGAAAAAGATTGTTCAAGGGAATCGATTTGGGCTCTGCATCGCCAAATATCGACCCCATCGTCATCAGGAAGGGCAGGATGGCCGCTGCGATAAAGCAGAGACGCAGTGAAGCCGATCGTTTTAGTTTAACGGATTCAGAATGGAAGGATCTTGAAAGGCTCATGACGGATCGGATGTTAGTTTGATGAATAGTTGTTCAAGGTCGTTCTGCTTTGGATAGAGCATGTATACATCGAGCCCGTTGGCGGTGAGCTTGCGATTGACGTCGGCTACCTGTTCAAGGCTCCGGAAGCTGAGAGAAAGCTCTTCGCCCGCATCAGCTGCCTTGTACTCGTTGAGCAGCTCGAGGGCTTTCCTGTTGTCGGAAGTCTTAATGTATAGGGTATTGCTTTGTTGCTGGAAGCGGTGAAGCGCCTGCAGGCTTCCCTGGAACAACATGCTCCCTTTGAAGATGATGCCAACATGGGAGACCATTTTTTCCACTTCGCCCAGCAGGTGGCTTGAAATGAGGATGGTCATACCGTGTTCTTTGTTGAGCTTTTTAATGAGCTGCCGTAGCTCCACGATACCTGCAGGATCCAGGCCATTCACAGGCTCGTCGAGTATCAGCAGCTCCGGGTTAGGCAATAATGCAATGGCGATCGAGAGCCTTTGCTTCATGCCTAGTGAGAACTTCTTTGCAGTCTTTTTCCCGGTATCGCTGAGTCCGACGATATCCAGAACCTCAGCGATCCTTTGTTTTGTGGTGCCATAGACCTTCCTGTATACCTCGAGGTTTTCGCTGGCAGTAAGGTGCCCATAGAGCGAAGGCGTTTCAATAAGAGAACCTGTTCTTTTAAGGATGTCGATA
>DASTPZ010000066.1:0-13703 GCA_035761965.1 Flavisolibacter sp.
TACCTGCCGGTCCGTTACAGTGGTTCGAGCAATTTTAAATCCGTGAGCCTTTTTTTCAGGAGAAAGCGCCTGCCTTCTTTGCAGCTAGCCTATATGCCTTCGTCGCAGCTGTCGGACATCAACGGCCAGGTATACGAGAATTTTTATCACAGCCTGAATGCAACGCTCAATCACCAATACAAGCTGGGCCTGGCAAGCGCCGTATCTGTACTAAGCTTCAGCCGCTTCTTCAACGAGTCGAGCGACTCAGGCTTCATTTATTACAATGCACGCAACTATTACCTCAACCAGCATTTCCAATTCCTTTCCTATACAGCCAATCTCAATATCACAAGGACCATCAGCCGGGATTATACGCTTACCATCATGGAGACAGGCTTGTCTGCCCGTGTTTGGAAAAGCAGCCAGCTCGGCATGGGTGTAAAGATCAACCAGCTTGACGGCAGGCAGCTTCGCACCGGCTTTTATGGCAATACGCGCATTGCGATCCCCAAGCTCGGGGAGCTGAGTGCATGGGCCGAGAAGACCTGGCTGCCGGGCTGGAAAGGGGAACTGATAAAAAATGCATTCTATAATATCGGATTTACAAGATTCTTTAAATAATGTCAATGAAAAGGTTTGTCTTTTTGCTTTTTGCCTTGTGCGGCCTTATGGGTGCCAGGTCACAGTTGGTGGTAGTGTTCCAGACGCCGCCTGCCGGCTTCAGCTACAAGCCCCAGTTGTGGAACATGATGCTGACCAATACCGGGAGTACAACGCTCAACCTGCATATCGAGGTCACGCTTAACGCGCTTCCTTCAGGCCAGCAGGTGCTGAGCGGTGTTACAAGGGTGATCAGCCTGCCACCAGGCACCATGCAGCTCGATGCCAGCCAGCTGATGCCAATACAGTACAATGTACTGTCCGGCAGCTATCCTGTAGACGCCAGCGCGGTAGGGCTGTTGCCCATTGGCAGCTTCGAAGCCTGCTATCATTTCTTCAGGCATGTATCGGATAATATCGACGAGATAGCCGAGCAATGCCAGGAGATCATTATCGAACCTTTGTCTCCGCCCCAGCTTATCTATCCCTATGATCAAACGGGCATAGAGGAGCTTCATCCGCAGTTCCAGTGGCTGCCTCCTGTGCCGGTTCAGCTTTTCAACAACCTGCGTTATGATCTTTTGCTGGTAGAGATCAACCCGAACCAATCCGCGGCCGATGCGATACAGCAAAACCTGCCGGTCTACCAGGGCGTTAACCTCGGCATCAATTCGATGCTTTACCCTTTGAGCGCGCCTTCATTGCAATACGGAAAACAGTATGCATGGCGGGTAGTGGCCAAATCGGGCGATGCGGCCGTAGGCAGCAGCGAGACCTGGCAGTTCAGCCTCAAGCAATTTGGATCTGTGCAGGCAACCGGTTCGCGCCAGCCTTATGTATTGCTGAAGAAAGACCCCGAAACCGCCTATGCCATTTTCGTGAATGAGCTGCGGTTCAGCTACCATAACGAGTCGGGGGACACCACCTGGCAGGTGAGTGTATCGGACCTCAGCAAGAACGATGGGGTGGTGCGAACGCTGTCGCTTGACAGCCTGCCGTTGCTGCTGGGACAAAACCTGGTTCGATACGAAGCGGGTGGCGATAGTTATTTCATCCACCGCCACCTCTACCAGCTCGAACTCACGAATTCGCGGAACGAAAAATGGCGCCTGCGTTTCGAATACCGCAGGTCCGAAAACGAAAACTAACCAGACCAAAACTGCTTTGATAAAATGATCCTTTCACTTGCCACCACCCACCGTAAAAAAGCCGCATTGATCCTGTTCGGCAGCCTTTACCTGCAGGCAGGTCTGCCCGCGGCCGCCCGTGTTCTATCCGGACCTGATGACCGCTTGCCCGCCCGTAGCTGGAAAAGGCCGGACCGGTTTTTTGCAGCCCCGCCTACAGACGGTCAGAGGCTTCCGGCCGTGCCTGAATCGCCAAAAAAGAAAACGGAGCAGCGCAAATATTTTAAGGCGGCCTCGCCATCGATCGGCGGTCCGGGCCAGCCCGAGATGTCGTCGTTCAAAAGTGTCAATTCCAGCGATATGGTGGATCTGTTCACGGGCGATTTTTCCTACAATATTCCCCTGATGGATGTTGGCGGCTACCCGGTGAACATCCACTACAGCAGCGGCATATCCATGGACCAGGAAGCCAGCTGGGTGGGCCTGGGCTGGAACATCAATCCCGGCACTATTGGCCGGAGCATGCGTGGACTGCCCGATGATTTCAATGGGCAGGATACGGTGAGCAAAACGCAGAACCTGAAGGAGAACAGGACGATAGGTATGAAGTTCGGGGGGGACGTAGAGTTTGCCGGACTTCCAGTAGGGGTTGGCGCATCACTTGGGCTATTTCACAATACCTACAATGGCTGGGGAATTGAAAATGGCATCAATGCATCTATTAACGTGGGTAAGGTGGTTGGGCCGCTTACCGCCAGTCTTGGATTAGCCCTGAACAATAATACACAGACGGGGCTTGACATCAGCCCTTCGATGGGCATCAGCCTTTCAAAAAAGATGAACGAGACAGACGGCATAAATGTGTCGATGGGACTTAGCACCAACTTCAACAGCAGGGCCGGCATGTCTTCTCTCAACCTCAGCGGAGGCCTCTCCCTGACCAGGGAGGCTGAAGTCAAGAAAAAAGAGTCTTCTGAGAAAGAAGGTGAAACTGTGAAAGCTAAAGGGAGTCTTTCCGTGCTCAACTTTCCCTCGGCGTCTATTTCTTTTAGCAGGCCGTCTTACACGCCCACCATTTCCGTACCTTATACCAGCACCAATTTCACCTTCAGGGCAAAAGTGGGCGGAGAAATAACTGGTGTGCATCCTTCGGGTTTCCTGGAGGGTTATGTAAGCAGCCAAAAGATCGAGAAGAGAGACCAGGTACAGGCACTGCCGGCGTTTGGCTACCTGTACTATTCAAAGTCCGGCAACCAGAGCAATGCCCTGCTCGATTTCAACAGGGAGAAAGAGCTGGCCTTCAACCCCAGGTCCACGCCACATATTGCCCTGCCCCAGTACACGTATGATATTTATTCCATCAGCGGCGAGGGAACGGGTGGCATGTTCAGGCCTTACAGGGGAGATGTGGGCTTTGCCAGGGACCATAGCATGCGTACCCGCAGCAACAGCGATCGTTTTTCCATTGATGTGGGCTTTGGCAACTTTGTCCATGGCGGTGTTGACTATTCCGTTACCACTGCTTTTTCGGAGAACGGGGCCTGGAACCTTTCTAATGATATCAACCGTTTTCTCCGGTTCAGGGAAAGCGATACCACCTACCAGGCTGTATATTTCAGGAATCCGGGTGAGCGTACTTCGAATACAAAGGCCTATTACCGCTCCATTGGTGACGATTCGCTCATACGCGTAAAGCTCAACGGAACGAAGGACTTTGTATCGGCAGGCGCCGCGCTTGTTACCTACAGCAACGGCAGGCCGGCTGGCGAGATACCCATCACCGCGCCGATCGTAAAACAGCAAAGAGACAAGCGTAGCCAGGTGATCAGCTACCAGACAGCACAGGAAGCGGCTATTTATGGACTGAACAAATACATTAAAAACTACAGGGACGGTGAGATACCCGGTCTGGGCTGTGCCGACTCGGTGGAGCTCATCCCGCGCTTCGACGGCCGTGTGCGAAAAAAACACCATCTTTCTGAGATCACGGTGCTGGGCGGCGATGGTCGCCGCTATGTGTACGATGTGCCTGCCTACAACCTGGTGCAAAAGGATGTAACATTCTCTGTTGAAAAAGAAACCAACGCGGCCCGCCTTGCGAAAGGACTGACCCAATACAATCCAGGCACTGACAACAGTACTGCTAATACAAAAGGCAAGGAGGGTTATTTCGCAAAAGATTCGATGCCGGCCTTTGCGCACAGCTTCCTGCTGGGTGGCATCCTTTCATCCGACTACGAGGATATCACAGGAGATGGCATCACCGATGACGACCTGGGTAATGCCGTGAAGTTCAACTATACCAGGGCCTATGGAGGAAACAATGGTTTCGGATGGCGCACGCCGGGCGAGCAGAACATGGCCAATTACAACGAAGGATTCAAAACCTATGAACGCGATGATAAGGCCACTTATCTCTACGGCACGAAGGAAGTCTGGTACCTGAACTCGATAGAATCGAGGACCATGGTGGCTGTTTTCAGGACCGTGGCAGACAGGAAGGATATTTACTCGGTGGCGGGTGAAAACGGCGGTTTCGATACCAGCAAGCGGCTGAGGAGACTGAAGCAGATCGAACTGTATACCAAGGCCGACCTGGTCAAGAACGGCAACAAGGCGAGGCCGGTAAAGGTCGTGCACTTCGCTTACAGCTACAGCCTTTGCAAGGGCATAGCCGGTGATCCTTCCATGGGCAAGCTCACGCTGGATTCGGTTTGGTTCAGTTATAACGGCAATAACAAGGGCAGGCGCAATCCTTATGTGTTCAGGTACCATGCCGGGCAACAGGCTTATAACCCGGGCTATAATCAAAAGCATAACGACCGCTGGGGCAGCTACAAACCTTCGGGTACCGACGCACCCTTTATCCAAAACTCGGATTATCCTTATGCGGAACAGAACAAGGCAAAGGCGGATGTATATGCCGCTGCCTGGACGATGAACGAGATCCAGCTTCCTTCGGGCGGAAAGATCAATATCGGCTACGAGTCCGACGACTATGGTTATGTGCAGAACAAAAGAGCCCAGCAGTTCTTCAAGCTGGCAGGCATAGGCAATAGTCCGACCGCGGTGCCAGGCACCAGCCTGTATAATGGCGTTACGGATTTCTATTATGCTTTCGTCAATTCAGATATGACTTTATCCGGTAAGGTAGAGATCCGCGAGCGCTATCTCCAGGGTATCGATTACCTCTACTTCAAAATGTCTGTGCTGGTACCTGCGCGGGGACCCAACAAAAGGGAGTTTGTGCCCACCTATGCAGAGATAGAAGATTACGGCATGGTGCCGGGCAATAACAAAAGGTTCTGGATCAAGCTGAAGCCCGTATCGGGAGAAAGCCCGCTGGCGCGTGGCGCACTGCAGTTCCTGCGGCTCAACCTGCCTTCGCTGGCTTATCCTGGTTCCGAACCCGGCGACGACATCGATCTCATCGATGCCGTACAGATGATTGGTTCGAGCGGCAATGAGATGAGCAATGCCATATTGGGTTATGGAAGGGCAGCGCGTCAAAAGGGTTTTTGCAAGATCATCGATACGACGGCTTCATTTATCCGCCTCAATAATCCTACCCTCAGGAAGCTGGGTGGCGGTCTGCGGGTAAAAAGGGTGGAGATCAGGGATAACTGGAACCAGATGACAGGGATGAAGCAGGCGGTATATGGACAGGAGTACAGGTATACGACGCCTGCAGTGATCAACGGTGACACAGTAGAGGCGAGCAGCGGCGTAGCCTCCTACGAGCCGATGATCGGTGCGGAAGAAAATCCCTTCCGTACACCTGTGCCCTATGTAGAAAAGACGGCGCCGTCCGCACCGGCTAATTTTCTTTTTTCCGAGAACCCGATCGGGGAAAGCTTTTTCCCCGGGGCAGGAGTGGGCTATAGCAGGGTAGTGGTAAGGACCATCAATGCAAAACTGAAATCGGCCAATGGCTGGCAGGAGACGCAGTTCTTTACGACCAGGGATTTTCCTACGATCGTTGAGCACTCGCTCCTGGACGAAAGGTCGAAAAAAACCCACAATCCAAGGCTGGCAAATTTCCTCAGGATCAACGCAACCAACCTGGTGACGGTGAGCCAGGGATTCAAGATCGAGCTTAACGATATGAACGGAAAGGTAAGGAGGCAGGCCAGCTATGCGGAAACGGATTCGCTGAGGCCAATCTCCTATTCGCTCAATTT
Organism: Flavisolibacter sp.; assembly: GCA_035761965.1. Classification (GTDB taxonomy): domain Bacteria; phylum Bacteroidota; class Bacteroidia; order Chitinophagales; family Chitinophagaceae; genus Flavisolibacter. Next base: position 5,891 of record DASTPZ010000066.1, read on the forward strand.
TTATAAAGTGGACAACGAGCTTTCTCCGAACAAGCGCCTGAACAATACCGTATGGGTGGTGGATTCGCTGAACGGCAACATCAGGCCCGACGGTATCGTTGGCAAGGACATAGAGGTGATACAGGACATGAGGCAACAGGAGTCTTCCTCGATAGCCAACAATCATTCTGTCAACTTCGATGCAGCATTTGTGCCTTTCCTAATCAGCTTCCCCTCGTCATTCTCTCTTCCGCAGAAAGAGCTGAATCGCTTCCGGTCTGCGGCAACAGTCAAGATCATCCAGCGTTATGGCATCCTCGACAGCGTGGTGGTGATGGACAAGGGCAGTGTTGTATCGACAAAGAACCTCGTGTACGACGCGGAGACCGGCGAGGTTGTGCTGTCCCGCACCAATAACGAATTCAGGGATCCCATTTACAATTTCAGCTATCCCGCGCACTGGGCCTATAGCGGCATGGGCATGGCCTACCGCAATATCGATGCGATCTTCAAAGGGCTCAAGCTGATCAAGGGCAAGCTTTACTATGGCGGCAACAGTACCGTTCCATACCCGGTTGAAAGATTTTTTGAGAGCGGCGACGAGGTGCAGATCGAAGGACTGGAAAGGACTGTAGGCACCGGCGGTGACTGTTTTCAATTCAGCGTGCCTGCACTGGGACTGCTCCAGCCCAAGGTGCCGGTGCCGGCAAAAGCCTGGGTTATCGACGCGGCAAAAAGTACCAATCCTGAAGAAGGCCTTTATTTCATCGACCTCAATGGCAAGCCTATTACGGGTGAGGTAAATTATATGCGCATCCTGCGTTCGGGCAGGCGCAACCTGCTCAGCGCAAGCGTGGGCAGCATTGTGGCCATGGCCAACCCGATACGGGAAACCGGCAATGGCGGTTATAAGATCGTGATCGACAGCAATACCCGCATCATCAATACATCGGCGGTCACCTATCGCGATACCTGGCAGATCGAACGCTCCCGTTACCTGTATGACAGCTGCTATATCGTGTCGCGCAGCCGAACGGAAACGCTGTATTCCACCAATACCCTGCTTACTTTCAAAAAGAAGGCTATAGGAGATGATCCAATGGAGCAGAAGCAGATAAAGAATCCTGACCGCATCTCTGCCAGTTTCGATGATATAGCAAAGGCTGGAGATTTCGACGGCTTCGACTACCGTACTAAAACGGTCCTGGACTTTGATTTTGCCAGCCTTCCTCATTATGAAACCATCACGGCCATCAGCAACGCCCAGTTCCTCGCTGTTGGCAGCAGGCCAGGAACTATTTGGCCGTATCAAACCGAAAAATACAAATGCGGACTTTTCAACACCTGCACTGCGCACAATCACAACTGGGCGAACGAGCTCAATCCCCTCGGTGGCAATTCGCTCACGCGGCTCAAGCGCATCCAGGCGCCATGGAATGAGAACACGAAGTACCTGGATTTTGTAACGAATCCAGCCAATGCGGCATCAATGAGCAGTGTTACGCTGAACCAGCAGTCGAGCTATAACTGTACCAGCCTGGTAAACGACGTACTTGTAAACAAGCTGCCCTATTATGGCTTTATGATGCAGCTAAATACAGAAGTAGACCAGAACAATGAGCCCAATTTCATGTCGTTCTATGGCAAAGCGGCATCCGAGATGATGCCGCCCGCCATCCGGGTAAGCTATACCTATCTCAAAGACACCTGCGTGAGCGTTTGCCGCTACACAGACAGCCTGGTGAACCCCTACCGCTGGGGTATAGCCGGGAATTGGCGAACAGACCGGGCATACACTTTCTACCACGACCGGAAGGAGAGCGATGCCTCGTCTGCGGCAACCGATATCAGGAAGGAAGGAGAGCTGAAAAACTTTACGCCTTTCTGGAAATTCTCCAATGCGGTGCTCCGTGTTGATGCCGATACAACCAAATGGGTATGGAACAGCGCCAGCTCCCTTTTCAACAAAAAAGGCCTGGAGATGGAGAACTACGATCCATTGGGAAGGTATAACGCAGGACTCTATGGTTATAACAATACCCTGCCGATTGCCGTTGCGCAGAACAGCCGTTACCGGGAGATTTTATACGACGGGTTTGAAGACTATTCCTACAGCGCAAGGAACTGCCTGCCCTGTCCCACGCCAAGACAGATCGATTTCAGGAACGGGCAGACCGGGGTGGATACCGTTACCACGCAAAGTCATACCGGCAACTACAGCCTAAAGATCGCAGCGGGCGCGACCGCGCAGTTCACTGCCAATGCGGGATTGACAGAGAGCAGCCTTGCAGGCATGGTCGTGAATGCTGATTCTTCCGTCGTGGCAGGTACGATCATAAACGGGGGTGGAGGAAAGCTGACCTACCTTTACGCCGGTCAGCCCAATGCAACTCCATGCCCGGTGATGCCGGCTGGAAATTTTGAGGGAGGCGGATTCGGGTATGTTGAAAATATGCCGTTGAATTTCGATTGGGGAAATACTGCGCCCTACCCTGGCATCTGTAAAGACTGGTTTACAATTCAATGGTACGGTATCATCCAGGCTCCATATACCGACTACTACCGGTTCCATGCCTTGTCCTCTCTTGGTATGCAGGTGATCGTAAATGGGGTGCCAGTGGTCGATGCGCTCAATCCGAACGTCGAGAGCAGCGGTCCTGCCATCCTTCTCCAGAAAGGGAAGCGCAATTACATCAGGATAAAATACCAGCATGGCAACGGGGCAGAGCGATTTGCCCGTCTTCGCTGGTCGCGCACGGCGGCCCCCGAGCCAGTGGTCATCCCCGGCAGCTTTTTCTATGACGACGATAAGACCTTCATCAATGACAGCGGCTTTACCTACCAGGAGCTGCCTTGTATAAACCTGAACGATATCAAAAGCAACAACAACCAGATCAAGGCCTTCTCGCCATTGAAAGGCTCAAAAATGGTGGTAAGTGCCTGGGTAAAAATGGATGGCGACGATTGCCTGACCGCCCCTGCGCTCGATAATGTGCTCGTCGTTAACCAGCCCGGGACCTTCCCTGAAAATACCACCCTGCTCAGAACGGGCGTGCGCATAGAAGGATGGCAGCGCTACGAGGCCGTGGTTACCGTCCCGTCCAATGCCTCCTCGTTCAGGCTGCGGGCCGTGGCACCGGGCAACAGGGCCATCTACCTCGATGATATCAGGGTTCATCCTTACAACTCGGCCATGAAGTCCTATGTCTACGACGCCGCCAGCCTGAGGCTGATGGCGGAGCTGGATGAGAACAATTATGCCAGCTTTTATGAATACGACGATGATGGCACCCTGGTAAGGGTCAAGAAGGAAACCGAACGGGGCATCATGACCATCAAGGAAAGCCGGAGCGCCCTGTTAAAAAATCAATAACCGACCACAAACGAAAAAAATGAAAACAAGCATAACCAGCATCATCATCAGCCTGCTCCTGAGCTATACCGCAACGGGACAGGTAGAACAGGGCTTTGAGCTTCTCCAGGTGCAGAAGATCGCCGAAGTATACAAGCGGGCCCCCAACCTCAGCTTCTCTACCAATTATACCTATGCCGACAGCTCGAGTCCGGGCACAATACTGGAACAGATGAGCGGCATCACCCAGCTGCAGGAGGGCAGGTTCAGGACCATTATCGACAGCGTTGAATGTGTGCAGGGCAACCAGTACACCGTGATCGCCTACCTGCGCGATAGCCAGATCACGGTCAATGACAGGGTACCCAATGCCGATATACTCAAGCTATCCCTGCTTGATTCACTGTTCAGGGCATCTTCGGTCGACAGCCTGTCCATAACGAACGTCAATGACTCTACCCGCCAGCTGACGGTTTTCTTTTATGAACAGTCGGTTTACCGGCTTTACAAACTGCGTTACGACAAGCTGCGGTATTATGTGCGCAGCATCGAGTACTACCTCAAGGATGTGCCCGATGGTACGGGTACTTCTGTAGGAACAGCGCTGATCAAGGTGGATTTTTCCAACTACTCGACCGCGCCCCTTGATCCTTCCATATTTAACGAGGACCGCTTTATCTATAAGGCCAACGGACAGTTTATGGCCAAGCCGCCCTATGAGGCCTTCCAGCTCATCGTAAATACCATCTATTAATCTATCAGAACCGGCTATGAGAAAAACAGCTGCTTTATTGGTTTACTCGGTACTCCTCTGCCTGGCCTCGACAAAGCTTCTTGCCCAGCGGGAGCCCGTTTATCTCGACGCGTTGATGGGCGATTCCATCTATACGGGTAACAGGCTGGCGGTGGCAGATTCCGTTTTTTACGATCCCCTGCTCAAACCGGGCATAAAGAACAGCTTTCTCATTAACAATATCATCAGCCTGCGGCTGAACGAGGGCACCATGCTGGCCCTGCCGGATTCTTTTACAGTAACCGTGCGAATAGGCGTACAGTACTGCGTAACCGAGACGAGCTGCGACAGCATATCAGAAAAGCTGCTCACCATCGATTACCACAAGAACAGGGACTATCGCAACAAGGCCATCCTGCAGTTTGCAGGCGCTCGTTATGTTGAAGCGAGGATACTTGGTATCAGCTCCTCTTTTGCCGACACGTCCGTTATTCGCAAGCACCTGGTCCTCGAAAACCTCATGGCCATTGAAAGGAACTACGTGGTGAGTTGCACCAATGATGCCATCAGTACTCTTATGCTCGATACGCTCACCGTGGCAAGCCATGGTGAGGTAAGGCTTTCCTGGACACCCAACAATGTTTCGCAGCAGTACGATGTGGAATGGACCTTTATCGACAGCTCCGCCATCGCCAGCGGCCGGTATAACAAGCCGGACAACAGCGGTATCGACACCCGGCTTATTTTCAGGAACAATGCCACGAGGATCACTACCAAGGCCAGCAGCTACCAGATCCCACTGCTTTACGATGGCGAGGGCTTTCTCTTCTACCGCGTGAGAGGCACCCAGCAGGAAGCGAACGGCGAGATCAGCGCCACCCTCTGGAGCTCCGAGAAAGATACGGTTATGGCTAACTGGCGTTATCCTTTCTCCGGTCATCACCGCAACCTCAACTGGCAGGCAGTTACCTCCTTTGCCGAAGGCGGCCTCCGCAAATCGGTTGTACAGTACTTCGATGGCAGCCTGAGGGCCCGCCAGGTAGTGACCAGGGACAATACCACCACGACCACCGTTGTGGCCGAAACGCTTTACGATGAACAGGGCAGACCTGCCATACAGGTGATGCCTGCGCCTACGCTCAATACGCTGATCGGCTTTACACCCCGCTTCAATACAGCCAATGCGGCCGGCGACGAATACGATAAAACTTACTATGATGGACTGACAAGCACACCCGGCTCCTGCGGACAGGGCGCCGATTCCATGTCCGCCCTCAGCGGCGCCGCGCTTTATTATTCTCCCAACAACCCGCTGGTGAACAGCCTGCACCACCAGTTCATTCCCGACGCAAAAGGCTTTGCCTTTACCGAAACCGAGTATGCACCCGATAACAGCGGCCGCGTTACCCGCCAAAGCGGGGTAGGAAAGGAGTTTCGTCTTGGCAGCGGCCACGAAACAAAATACTATTATGGCCAGGCAGACCAGACCGAGCTCGATGCACTTTTTGGTACCGAGGCCGGTTATGCCAGCCATTACCAGAAGAACATCGTCAAGGATGCTAATGGACAGTACAGCGTGTCCTATGTAGACATGCATGGCCGCACCGTGGCCACGGCCCTTTCGGGCTCTTCGCCAACCAGCCTGCAGCCGCTCTCGAGCCTGCGCGACTCCGTGCAGACCGAGCAGCTGATCACGCCCCTGGGCAATCTCCTGAACGGGCAGTCGATCGTGTCCACCTCCAGCTTCTTCCTCACAAAGAACGATAGCGTATGGCTTCGCTACAGCCTGGGCAAGGAAAGCCTGAAGCTCGAAGACTGCAGGAAGGATACCATCTGTTATGATTGTCTTTACGACCTGTCCATCACCGTTACCGGCGAATGTGCCGACGGTGCTTTAAGCGCACCCTATACCTACAGCCTGCACAATGTGCCGCTTTACAAGGTGGATACTGCCTGCGGACTGGCCATTCCTTACGACCATACCATCCGTCTTTTTCTTACGGAGGGCAGCTATACTGTTACCAAGACGCTTTCTATCAGCGAATACGGCATGAGCTTCCTGCGCGACAGTGTTTTCCTGCCCAGGAATACCTGCGTCACTTACCAGAACATGCTCGACAGGGAGAAGACCGCCATCCGCGACAGCCTGGATTGCGATGATGAAACAGCGGCTATTTCCACGCAGCAGAGCCAGCGCGAAATGATGCTCTATGATCTTTACCCGCTCACCGGGCAGTATGGCGATACGGCTGCCATCCGAAGCTGCTTCTCCATTTTTAACCTGCAAGCCAACCGCTATGGCTACCAGCTGGTAACCGATACGGCTTACTACCGCAACGAAACCGGTGGAAGGGATTCCGTGCTCAACGGCCAGGGCCAGCTCGTGCTGCCACAGCAGCTCAGTCCGACCGAATTTATTGCAGCCTTCAAACCCTCATGGGCGCCAACCCTGCTTTCGTTGCACCCTGAATACTGCCTGCTCAAACAATATGACCGCATGGCAGCGAGCGCAGCCTGGAACGACGATTTCCTCGGTACCGAGACCTATGCCGAAGCCTTTGCCAAGGGTTATCTCAACCCCACTGGCTCCAATGCCCTGCCCGGCGGCAGCTTCCCCATCGGCCAGACCGACCCGCTTTTTGGTTATGCCTTCGCCACTGGTGCCAAGCAGGCCATAGAAGATTCGCTCTTCCACTACCGCGATATGGGCGCTAACCCCGACCTTACCGCCTGGGGACTTGCCACCAGCACCGCCAAATGTGCCGAGCCGGTAAGCCAGTCATGCGTCAACCAGTGGAACAGCTTCAGCAATGCATTCAATGCCTCCTTGCTTTGCGCCGGCGAGCTCGATATGGCCTGGCGAACCTTCCGCTCCATCTACCTCGAGAACAAGCAGGAGTGGGTAGACCGGTTTGTACGCCAGCAGTGCGCGGCCCTTCCTTACCCCCAGGCACCCTGCAATCCTGTATTCCCCAACAGCGATAGCCTGATGGCCTCGGGTGGCTATGGCAGCGATCCCCTGGGCGATGCGCAAAATGCCGCCGCCGGATTTTATGCGCAGAATTGCAATGCCTACCGCCAGCGTTGGAACGAGCAGCTATCCGGCTGCTATACTGAAGCGGAACGCACGGTGATCATCAATTACCTGGTGGAGGTATGCAAAAGGGGAGCGGATGAAAATCATCCTTATGGTGCCAGCAGCATCAAAACGCCGGGCAGCTACGTCTTCGATAATTTTGCCGAAGCGGTGCAGCATGTGAACGATTCGCTTCGCCTGGCCAATGGCCCTTCCTATATCAGCGATGTGAACTGCACGGCCTTCCTGGTCGACAGGCCCCTGCCTTATGGCCAGCCAGCCTTCCTGGCCAATGAACAAGTCTGGAGCAAGCCCGATACCTGCGTTTGCAACAGGATATCCGGGCTCTATGCCGGTTTCCAGCAATCACCTGCGGGTGCCGCCAGCTTCAGCAGCTACGTAGAACGGGAGCTCGGCACCTATATCGCGCAGCCAACACTCGACAGCCTGTTGGCACTTTGCAATGGTACCATCAGCTGCAAATTCCTGGTATCGCCGCTCACGCTGCCACCCGCGCTCCAATGCGCGGTTAAGAACCCCTGCATCGATTGCGATGCCATGGCCGAAGCCTATGAAAGCTATATGACCCTGTTCCCCGGGCGTAAGCCATCAAAGCAAGCGCCGGACTCGCTGCAGCAAAGCATCAATACGGTCTTCACCAATTTCATGAACC
>DASTPZ010000067.1:0-4396 GCA_035761965.1 Flavisolibacter sp.
CAAAAAAGAGCTGAGGCAGCTTTTGCTCACCCATGCTTATGCGCAGCCTAAGGGACTGCACCGGGCCGACGAATATGTAAGGCTGCTCGAACTGTTTTCAGGCACGGGCGCGCCGCCTTCTTCTGTCACCCTTCAGCATCATTTTTCAGGACAGGATCATATTGCCGTCAATATCAATTCGGAGGCTTCCTCTCGCCGGCTTACGGTGAACAAAGCAGTTGAGCTGATCAACGAAGTGCGCACGAGGCTGGGCCAGCGTATCATATTGGTGGGAGCGCCGAAGGAGAAGGATTTTGTTGAAACGGTCCTGGTTCGCCTGGGCGACCGCGCAGGGATCGAAAACGCCGCTGGTAAAACAAACCTCAAGGGATTGTCGGAAATACTGGCGACGGCCAGGCTTGTGATCAGCACCGATTCAGGTCCGGCCCACCTGGCCAATGCACTGGGTACGCCTACTATCGTGCTCTTCGGTGCCGGCAATGAAGCTCATACCGCGCCCTACAATAAAGACAGGCGGCAGGTGGTAAGGCTGGGCGAGCTTTCCTGTGAGCCCTGTCAAAAAAATGTTTGCGTGCGCTTTGGCACGCCCCAGTGTCTCGAAAGGCTCAATTCAGGCGCTATCGCCGACCTGGCCAAACAAGCAATCAACTAACAATGGATAAGCAATTTTTTGAACAGGAAGTAGAAACAGCAATTCAGTCCCTGAAAAAGGGAGGCGTTATTCTTTATCCCACCGATACCATCTGGGGACTTGGCTGTGACGCCACCGATGCCGCGGCCATACAAAGGATCTTCGGCATCAAGCAGCGGGCCGATGGTAAAAGCATGATCATCCTGCTAGCCGACGAAAGAGATGTATTGCAGTACGTGGCATCGCCCGATCTTTCGGTTTTTGATTTTCTTGCGCAGCAGGAGAGACCTACGACCGTTATATTCGACGGGGCGGTCGGACTTCCCGGCAATCTTGTAGCTGAAGACGGCTCCATAGCCATCAGGCTGGTGCGCGACGAGTTCTGCCGGCACCTGGTGAAACGCCTCAGGAAACCCCTGGTATCGACTTCAGCGAACATCAGCGGTCAGCCTTCGCCAACCGGCTTTCAAACGGTCTCGCAAGAGGTAAAGGACCTAGTGGACCATATTGTGCAATGGCGGAAAGACGATGATACACCGGCCCTGCCTTCGCAGATCATTCGATGGAAAGAGGGCGAGCCTGTTTATATCAGGAGGTAAGTCTGCCCCGGCTTATTCTTCTTTCAGCTTACGCAACAGGTCTTCTAAAGCTCTTGTTTTTGGAGTATGCTGCTTGAAGACTTCGAGCAGGAGATCGAGCTGATCTATTACGAAGGCCTTTTCCACTGCCGGCGAAAGTGCATGCGGGTGATAGATGGCTTCATTGGCCATGCCGACGAACTGTTCTGCTATATGCAAACCTTCATCGATGGCACCCAGCCTGGTAAATAAAATTGCGATGGAGGGCAGGTTTGCATCATAGCTATACCGACCCTTCGTTGCCTTTTGAAGCGCTTCTTTCCAATAACCGGCTTTATTATAATCTCTCTTGTTTAAATAGTATTCGATCATCCTTGCGAAGGCGGCATAAACCATGGCATCGGGAATAGCCGGCGCTATACCGGTAGTTAGATCAGTGGAAAAAGCCGACCTGAAATGCGCCCGCAAAAAATCCTCCGTTTTTCTAATACCCGAAAGCTGATAATCCTCTTCCGTTTGGAGCGGGATAAGACTAAAAACCATACCTTCCTGCCTTACAGAGCGGGGAAAAAGCTCAGGCCTTGAGCTGAAATAGATTGGTCTCTTATTAAAATTAGTCAAAACAATATCAAGCATCATAAACTGGTCCATCAATATGTATGAGCCAAGTGGGATAAAGATGCGATCCGACAGGTTCTGCTCATCTTTGAAAATAGCGGTCTTTGAAGCGGCGGTCTCATAAAACAGGCTTTTAGCCGTGTATACAGGCGGCTCTTGCTGGTTCGCCCATTTGCTACCGGTCTGCTCGCTCGCAAAAAGATGAACAAACCGGGCCAGCGGCATGGTGCTGTCTCCCGGCAGTGCGGGATCTTCCCGGTAAAGAAAGTACTGGAAGGATTGAGAGCAGTAATGCGCCTCGGGTGTGATAAAATCTACCGAGTTTTCCCGCTTCAGCATATTGAGATAAGTAGGCAGTCCAAGCAGGGAAACATTGATAACAGTAACATCCTTCCTGTAATTTTCCTTCTCCTGGATGAACAGCAGCGGATAGGTATCATTGTCGCCATAGGTAAAAAGAATGCTGTTGAGTGCACAAGCAGACAGGTAGTTACGGGCTATATTCCTGATGGTCTCATTCACTTCTATTTCGTCAATAAATTTCATTGCCAGGTCTTTGCGGGCCGCCAGTCGCATCTGCATATAGCCATGAACCCTTTCGTTGAATTCCTTCATGGCTGCATTGCCAACGATGGTGCGATAGGCATTGTTCCTTTCCCGCAGCCGGCCAAAAAGCCTAATAGCTTTTTCGATGTAGAACCTTGTGCTGTCTATCCTTTGTGCGGATGGCAGTACACAAGACGGCAGCACTGTTTTAAGACTATCGCCTGTTTCCAGAGTTCCTCCATACTGGAGCCAGAAGAAACGGCTGGCATATGCGGAATAAGCCCTTGCTAATCCTTCAAGCAGCGTATCGCTCAGCTTCCGTGGGTCTCTTGCACTGAAATCATTGATTACATCTATATCCCAGCCCGGATAACCATAATATGGATTTCGCTCGTAGCCATAGGGAATCAGGCTCAATTCGCTCTTTGGTGGTTCTGTATGGCTGAAAGGTCTGCCGAAATGCAGGAGCGGCAGGAATTGACCATTGCCTGCCGACCAAAACAATTGTTCCTGTTTGGTCTTTTCGGTAACCCTGTCGATCACCTGTACATACCATCCCTGCCGCTTTTTGGCGAAGTTGATGCCATCGACATTCTCTTCAGGTATATAACCATATTGTTCGTAGAACGCCTTTCTTACAACAGAGTAGGAGGGAAAGCTGGATTGCGCCATGCAAAAAAGAGGACAGAAAAAAAGCAGAAGCAGCTTCATATCGCTAAAAATAACTTCAAAAATACTCAGCAGGCTTTTTCTGTGCAAGTGTTGCCGACAGCCGCCTTTCCTTTCTCATAAGCCTCCCGATCTCTATCTTTGCCGCTGCATGGATATCAGCTTGAGCCATAAGGAGAAAGAAATTTTCGAGAAGGTTGCGAAAGCCGCGCAGGAGCTGGGTTATCCTTGTTACCTCGTTGGCGGTTTCGTACGTGATAAGCTGCTCGAAAGGCCGACAAAGGATGCCGATTTCGTTTGTTCGGGCGATGCGCTCAAGCTGGCCGATGCGGCGGCTCGTTATTTCAAGCCTCAACCCCGCGTGAACTTTTTCAAAAACTTTGGTACCGCCCATTTCAGGATGGCCGACGGTTTTGACCTTGAATTTGTAGGCGCCCGCAAGGAAAGCTACCGTTCCGACAGTCGCAAGCCCGAGGTGGAGCCAGGCAGCCTGCAGGACGACCAGGAAAGGCGAGATTTCACCATTAATGCCATGGCCATCAGCCTCAATGGCGATGCCTATGGCCAGCTCGTGGATCCTTTCGGCGGCATCGACGACCTTAAGCAGCAGCTCATACGCACGCCGCTCGATCCGGCGCGCACATTCAGCGACGACCCGCTGCGCATGATGAGGGCCATTCGCTTTGCCGCGCAGCTTAAATTCCACATCTACCCCGAAACCTTTAAGGCCATAAAGGAACATGCGGCGCGTATCCGTATCATATCAAAAGAACGCATCACCGATGAGCTCAACAAGATCATCCTCAGTGAAAAGCCTTCTATAGGCTTCAGGCTGCTTTACGACAGTGGCTTGCTTAACATCATCTTTCCGCAGATGGTTGAGCTGGCAGGTGCGGAGTTCATTGAGGGCATGGGGCATAAGGACAATTTTTACCATACCCTGCAGGTGCTGGACAATGTAGCCGACCGGTCCCCCGATCTCTGGCTGCGATGGGCAGCCATTTTGCACGATATAGCCAAGCCTGCGACAAAACGGTTCGAAGAGGGTCATGGCTGGACCTTTCACGGTCACGAGGTGGTTGGCGGGCGTATGGTGCCCCGGATATTCGAACAGCTTAAGCTGCCCCTGGGAGAGAACATGCGTTATGTGAAAAAGCTGGTAGAGCTTCACCTGCGCCCCATCAGCCTGGGCAAGGAAGATATCACAGATTCGGCCATCCGTCGATTGCTCTTTGATGCCGGCCAGGAGATCGACGACCTCATGATCCTTTGCGAAAGCGATATCACTTCCAAGAATAAGTTCAAGGTAAAACGCTACCTCGCCAATTTCGAGCTGGTCCGCCAGCGCTGCAGG
>DASTPZ010000068.1:0-2496 GCA_035761965.1 Flavisolibacter sp.
ACTGCTATTAAAGAAGCCTATGCCGCTGGCTGGCTGGGTAAAAACATATTGGGTACAGGCTATGACCTTGACCTGCACGTACACTGTGGCGCCGGAGCATATATTTGTGGTGAAGAGACTGCGCTTATCGAGTCGCTCGAAGGCAAAAGGGGTAATCCCCGCATTAAGCCGCCATTCCCTGCTGTGAGCGGGCTTTGGGCTAACCCAACCGTAGTAAACAATGTAGAGTCTATTGCAGCTGTGCCATGGATTGTGAACAACACCGGCGCTGAATATGCTAAAATAGGCATCGGTCGTTCAACAGGAACAAAATTGATATCTGCATCAGGGCATTGCAAAAACCCGGGTGTATATGAAATAGACCTCGGCCTTAGCGTTGATGAGTTTATGAACTCAGACGAATACCTGGGCGGAATGATGGATGACAGGCCGTTGAAGGCTTTGGTACCGGGCGGTTCGTCTGTGCCTATCCTTCCGGCAAATCTTATTTTTAAGACCGCCGAAGGCAATGACAGGCTAATGACGTATGAATCGCTTTCAGAAGGCGGTTTTGCATCAGGTTCAATGCTGGGTTCAGGCGGGTTCATAGTGTATAATGATACAACATGCATCGTACGTAATACATGGAACTTCTCGAGGTTCTACCATCACGAAAGCTGTGGGCAGTGCTCACCGTGCCGTGAAGGTACCGGCTGGATGGAGAAAGTACTGCACCGGATAGAGCATGGCCACGGCCGTGAAGAAGATATCGAGCTACTTTGGGATATACAGCGTAAAATTGAAGGTAATACCATTTGCCCGCTTGGTGATGCAGCAGCATGGCCGGTGGCAGCAGCTATACGCCATTTCAGGGATGAATTTGAATTCCACGTAAGATATCCTGAAAAAATTAAAAACAGAGACCACTTTGTTGCCGAGCCCTGGGAAAAGGTGAAACACATGGTGGCTAAGGAAGTAGTATAATTAAGGAGCCCCTCCCGGCCTCCCCGAAGGGGAGGAGAATGGCAGGAACGATTATAAATTTAATACCCAATTCCCCCTTTGGGGGTTAGGGGGCTGATAAATAAAAATGAAAGTAACAATAGACGGCCAGGAAATAGACGTAGAACCGGGGACCACCATCCTGCAGGCTGCGCGTATGATTGGCGGGGAATCTGTCCCGCCGGCAATGTGCTATTACTCAAAACTTAAAGGGAGCGGCGGTAAATGCCGTTGCTGCCTGGTAGAGGTAACAAAAGGCAGTGAGGCCAACCCTACCCCTATGCCGAAGCTTATGGCTTCTTGCGTTACAGGGGTGATGGATGGCATGGAAGTTAAGAGCATCACCTCTGAAAGGGTTGTGGATGCAAGGAAATCGGTAACGGAATTCCTGCTGATAAACCACCCGCTGGATTGCCCTGTTTGTGACCAGGCAGGTGAATGCGATCTGCAAAACCTGAGCTTTAAGCACGGTGCAGCTAAGACACGTTTCATTGAAGAGAAACGGACATTCGAACCGGAAAATATAGGCCCGAACATCCAGCTGCACATGAACCGTTGCATACTTTGCTACCGTTGCGTTATGGTGGCCGACCAGCTTACCGACAGCCGTGTGCATGGCGTTGTAAACCGTGGCGACCATTCGCAGATATCTACCTGCATTTCTAAGGCAATTGACAATGAGTTCTCAGGAAACATGATTGATGTGTGCCCGGTTGGAGCGCTTACTGATAAGACCTTCCGCTTTAAACAGAGGGTATGGTTCAACAAGCCATATAATGCACACCGCGATTGCAGCAAATGCTGCGGCAAGACCACGCTGTGGATGTTCGGTAATGAGATACAGAGGGTTACAGCCCGTAAGGATGAATACCATGAAGTAGAAGAGTTCATCTGCAACGAGTGCCGCTTCGAGCATAAAGACCCTAAAGACTGGGTGATTGAAGGCCCACGCAAATTTGAAAAAGACTCGGTTATCAATGCAAACAACTATACCCGCAAGATTGAGCCGGTGGTTATAGAAACAGAGAAGAACATACTTCTTGGCCGCGACCGCGACAGGAAGAAAATAAGTATGCCGGCGATTCCGCTGAAACCGGAAGAGCAAGAGGTATTTAAAGAAGGAAACGTATAATGGATCAGGCATTAATAATTGAAAAAAGCGTCTTTATCGTGGCAGTATTTGCCATTACGATGCTTATGGCTATGTACTCAACGCTGGCCGAACGTAAAATAGCCGCATGGCTGCAGGATCGTGTAGGGCCAAACCGAGCCGGTAAGGGCGGTATACTGCAACCGCTGGCTGACGGTCTTAAACTCTTCTCGAAGGAAGAATTTTTCCCGAACACGCCAAACCGTTTTTTGTTCATAGTAGGGCCGGCTATTTCTATGAGTACTGCGCTGATGACGAGCGCCGTTATCCCATGGGGCGACAAACTTGAGGTATTCGGCCGTACTGTTGTGCTTCAGGCTACAGATATCGACGTGGCACTTCTTTATGTATTTGGGGTGCTATCA
>DASTPZ010000069.1:0-5950 GCA_035761965.1 Flavisolibacter sp.
TACTGCTTTCGTATGGCGGTGCTCGACCAGGGCCTTCCCTACCTCGAAGCCACTGCCATGCAAATGAATAAAGATCCCTTCCGGCAGGCCGCCTGCCTTAGCCGCAGTATCAATGATGCCTGCTACCAGCTCAGAGGTATGTGCATGTGCCGGATGTGCCTTCACCACCACCGTGCAGCCGGCTGCCAGCGCGCAAGCAGTATCTCCCCCTGCCGTAGAATAAGCAAACGGGAAGTTGGAAGCGCCAAAAACAACAACAGGTCCGAGCGGGACGAGCATTTTCCTCAGGTCGGGAGCCCCCGGCTTTTTAAGGCCGTCGTCTCCGGCCATCGATAGCGCCAGGAACGGCGTATCGATCCTTACATCAAGCCAACTGCCTTCAGCGCAGGCTTTTGCATAAGACCGGAGTTGAAAGACCGTACGGGCCAACTCGGCTTTTAAGCGGGCTGTTTCCAGGTTGGTCTCAGCAGCCGCTGTCAGGATCAGCTCCCCTGAATTTTCTTCCAGCGCCTTCCCGATATCCTCAAGAAACGCAGCCCGCTGCGCAAGGTTCAGCTTTTGGTACTGCTCAAATGCACGTACGGAGTTTTCCATTGCCTCATCAACGGCAGTGAGTGTTGCATCCTGATACCTCATTGACATAAATATTTGTTTACCGGCCGGCTCCGGCCCATCTCCTGTTTTTGCCATTTGCTGCTCGAGCTATGCCGTTGGGAGATTGTTTTACAGGGAGCCGGCCGCTGCTTTTATTTTCGCTCTGGTTTTTCATAGGAAATTGGACTAAACCGGGGCTGAATTTCTATTCTGGCCCTTTTTTTTGCCCTTTACTTTCCTGGCCGGCGGTTCACTTCCTGCCATCCAAAACACCGGCGATAACCGCTACGCAAGATGCATCATTCAGCTGTTCATTTCCTTTGCCATGCGCTCCCTTGTTTCTTCGTCGGGTAAAGGGCCTTCTGCCGCAAGCAGGTTGTCTGCAAGGTGATCAGGGTCCGCTGTTGCAGGAATCACACAGGTCACCGCAGGATGAGAAATGATGAATTTAAGGAAGAACTGGCTCCAGCTGGTTATGCCAAGTTCAGAAACCCAACCGGGGAGGGGCCTGCCCTTTACCCGGCCAAACAATTTCCCTTCACCAAAAGGCCGGTTGACGATCACTGCAACGCCGTTGGCTACTGCCGCGGGCAGCAGGCGCTTTTCCGCATGCCGTTCCGCTATCGAATAATTGAACTGCACGAAATCCACTTTGCCTGCTTCCATAGCCTTTTCTAGTGGCTCATGCATCGAATCGGTATAGTGTGTAATGCCCGAGTAACGGATACGCCCTTCCTTTTTCCAGCGGTTGATCGTTTCCAGGTGTACCTGCCAGTCCACGAGGTTATGCACCTGCATAAGATCCATCTGCCGCCGGCCCATTTTCTTGAAGGAAGCTTCCATCTGCCGGATACCCGCTTCCCGTCCTTCGGTCCAAACCTTGGTGGCATAGAAAAAGCGATGCTGCAGACCGGGTGAAGCGGTAAGACTGCCGATGACCTCTTCCGCACGTCCATACATGGGAGAGCTGTCTATGAGCGCACCGCCCTTCTCGCCCAGCAGCTGCAGAACGTTCAACAGCTGCGCCGGCGGCGATCCGGGGTCGGTATCGAAGCGCTGCCAGGTACCTAAGCCAAGCACCGGCAACTCCTCGCCGCTGCTCCATATGGTCCTCTTTATCATGCTTGATCCTCCTTTTAGTTCCTGCAGCAAGCTCTGTTTCAGCTGATCACTGGGGTCAGTGGTCACAGTTCAGTTTGGAAATCCGACAGTTCGCTAGGTATTTACCACCGTTCGCTCATTTAGTCTTTTTTCCTGCCGGCTTCATTTTTATTTTCGCTCTGGTTTTTCATAGGAAATTGGACTAAACCGGGGCTGAATTTTCATTCTGGCCCTTTTTTTTGCCCTTACCTGACCGCCGCGAGCGGATGTCGCAAAGGAACAACTGAGATTTACCGGGCCAACATTTTTTGAAGCTCCTTCCACACATTGTCGGCCAGCAGCAGGTGCCCTTCGGCCGTAGGATGTATGCCATCTCCCTGGTTCAATGCCGCTTCCCCTCCTACACCTTCCAGCAGGAACGGAACAAGACCGGTTTCATTTTTTGACGCCAGCTCAGGATAGATCTTCCGGAATCCTTCACTGTAATCCCTGCCCATGTTAGGCGGAACCTGCATACCGGCGAGCAGTATCCCAGCCTGGGGATATTTTGCCTTTACTTTATCGATCATCGCCTGCAGGTTCTTTCTTGTCTCTTCCAATGGGATGCCGCGAAGACCGTCGTTGGCACCCAGCTCCAGCACAAATACCGAAAGCGGCTGCCGGAGGATCCAGTCTATTCTTGCATTGCCTCCCGCGGTCGTCTCTCCGCTCACGCCGGCATTGACAACTTTGTAAGGAAGTCCTGCCGAATCGATCTTTTGCTGTATCAGCCCGGGAAAGGCCTGCGAAGGCGATTCCAGTCCGTAGCCCGCTGTTAGGCTGTTGCCAAAGAATACAATATTTGCCGCGGCCTTTGAAGCAGCCGTATCGGTCTTTTGCGGCCTCGCCGATGGACCGTTTTCATTCTTGCTGTTGCCGCAGGCCAGCAGGGTGCCTATGAAACATAGCGCCATAAAACTTTTGATCTTGCTTATCATACGATTCATTTCGGGTTTGCAATTTTAATCCTTGCTAACAAATTATCCGTTCTTATTCCAGTACATTTAGGCTTGCATAATTATTAAAATTACCAGCTTTTCATGGATACGATACTGAACATTCAAAACCTCAGCAAGACCTATCAAAGTGCGGGCCGTACCCTTCCTGTATTGGCTGATATCAGCTTTTCCGTTTCGGCAGGCTCCACGCTTTCGATCATCGGCCCTTCGGGGAGCGGGAAGACCACCCTGCTTGGTCTTTGTGCCGGACTGGACCGTTCAACCTCCGGCAGGGTGGATCTGCATGGCATTCAGCTGGACGGACTTAGCGAGGACGAAAGAGCCGGTGTGCGTAACCGTTATGTAGGGTTTATCTTCCAGAATTTCCAACTGCTGCCCACGCTTACGGCACTGGAGAATGTAATGGTGCCACTGGAGCTAAGGGGTGAGCGCAATATCCGCAACCGCTCAATGGAGCTACTCGAAAAAGTGGGTCTTAAAGACCGCGGCCATCATTACCCTTCACAGCTGAGCGGCGGCGAACAGCAAAGAGTATCGCTCGCGAGGGCCTTTTCAAACAACCCACGCATACTTTTCGCCGATGAACCCACCGGCAACCTCGATGCTGAAACAAGCGAAAAGATCGTTGGCCTTATGTTTCAGCTCAACCGTGAAGCAGGAACCACCCTGGTGCTGGTTACACATGACAACGAACTGGCGTCCAGGACCGGCCGCATCATCAGGCTTAAGGGCGGCAGGCTTGTTTCAGACGAAAGCACATCGCCGGCTGCACAGGCCATATAGTCGAAACCTTACTCAACCATTATCATCTTAATTACCGATGCCTCCCAGTCAACCCCTGCGTTTTTCCTGGCTCATAAAAATGGCCTGGCGCGACAGCCGTAAGAACCGTTCTCGCCTGCTGCTTTTTATTTCATCGATCATACTTGGCATTGCCGCCCTTGTAGCCATCTATGCCCTTGGCGATAATCTTCGGCAGGAAGTAGACAACCAGGCGGCAACGCTCATTGGTGCCGACCTCGAGGTTTCGAGCAATAAGCCTGTAAGCGCGCCCGTAAAAAGTTTGCTTGACTCGCTTGGCGACCGGCGCTCAGAGGAAAGAAGCTTTTCTTCTATGATCTATTTTGTTCGCGGGGGCGGCACCAGGCTCATACAGGTAAAGGCGCTTGGCGGAGAATTTCCATATTATGGCGAACTCGAAACGGTACCTGCTTCCGCAGGAAGATCTTTCAGGAATCAGCAGCAGGCACTGGTAGATAAAACGCTCATGCTGCAATATGGTGCAAGGCCGGGCGACTCGATCCGCATTGGTACAGTCAGTTTCGCCATAGCCGGCACTTTGGAAGGTGCCCCTGGTCAAACCGGGTTTGCCGCCTCCATCGCTCCTGTGGTATATATTCCGCTCTCCTATCTTGCGCAAACCGGGCTGGAACAGAAAGGCAGCCGGATCAACTACCGGTATTATTATAAGTACGACAGACCTGTAGACATGAATAAACTTCTAGCAGGGATCGAACCCCGTCTCAATGCAGAAGGGCTTAATTACGACACCATCGAGAGCCAGAAAGAAGACACGGCCAGGTCTTTCAAGGATCTAACCAGGTTCTTATCGCTGGTAGGGTTCATTGCCCTGCTGCTTGGATGCATTGGTGTGGCCAGCGCCATTCACATCTATATACGGGAAAAGATCAGCACCATTGCCGTGCTTCGCTGTCTCGGCGCAAAAGCGTCACAGGCCTTTCTCATCTACCTGCTGCAGGTTATGGGCATCGGCCTGCTGGGATCGCTGGCTGGCTCCGTGCTCGGCACGGTGATACAGCAATTTCTACCGCTGGTGCTAAAGGATTTTTTACCGATACAGATTGAGACAACCCTGTCATGGGCAGCCATAGGACAAGGCGTCCTGCTTGGATTGATTATATCGCTGCTGTTCGCTCTTCTGCCTCTTGTATCGATCCGGAATATCTCTCCACTCAATACGCTTCGGATGTCTTTTGATGAAGGGAAAAAAGAAAAGGACAAGTTAAGATGGATCGTTTACCTGCTTATACTTGCCTTTGTCCTGGGCTTTACCTATCTGCAGTTGGGCGCATGGACTGACGCGGCCTTTTTTACCGCAGGCATTGCCATGGCCTTTTTATTGCTGACCGGCCTTGCAGCGCTGCTCATGTGGTTTGTACGCCGCTTCTTCCCTTCCTCATGGAGCTATCTATGGCGGCAAGGCCTGGCCAATCTTTATCGTCCCAATAACCAGACGCGTATTCTCATTGTGTCCATCGGCCTGGGAACAGCCCTGATCTGCACGCTGTTTTTTATACAGTCCATTCTTCTGAGCCGGGTAAGCCTGTCGGCCAGCGGCAATCAGCCCAATATGGTGCTGTTTGACATACAACCGGCCCAGCGCGAGGCGGTGCTGAGCCTTGCCCGTGCGCAGGGACTTCCCGCATCAAATACGGTACCCATTGTAAACATGCGCCTTGAATCAGTGAACAATATCAACGCGGCCATCCTGCTCAAGGACAGTACCATCAACATGCAGCGATGGATCTTCAACCGCGAGTACAGGGTAACCTTCCGCGATTCGCTTACCAGCTCCGAAGAGATCACACGCGGCAAATGGACGGGAAAGACCGGCGGCCCAGGAACAATCATCCCGGTGTCGCTGGAACAAAGATTTGCGGAGCGGAACGGCATAGGGATTGGTGACAGCATGGTCTTCAACGTACAGGGCGCCCTTATGCCGGTAGTGGTTGGCAGCCTCAGAGAGGTAGATTGGAACCGCGTTCAAACCAATTTCCTGGTGGTATTTCCAAGCGGTGTACTGGAGCAGGCACCGCAGTTTCATGTGCTCATGACGCATGTGCCAAGTCCCGAAGCCTCTGCACGCTTCCAGCAGGCGGTGGTCAGGCAATTTCCCAACGTATCGGTTATTGACCTCGGTTTGATCCTGAGCGTGCTTGACGACATCCTGGACAAAATAGGTTTTGTTATCCGCTTCATGGCCGCGTTCTCCATCATTACAGGATTGGTTGTGCTGATAGCCTCCGTGATGATCAGCAAATTCCAGCGTGTGCAGGAAAGCGTGTTGCTGCGCACCCTTGGCGCTGGGAGGAGGCAGGTTTTTGCCATTACGGCTTTAGAATATTTTTTCCTTGGCGCCCTGGCAGCCTTGGCCGGCATACTCTTATCACTTGCTGGCAGTTGGGCGCTTGCGCGATACAGTTTCGATACCAGCTTCAGCCCTTCCCTGCTGCCCG
>DASTPZ010000070.1:0-16081 GCA_035761965.1 Flavisolibacter sp.
ACAGAAAGAAGGTCCATGAGAAATTTTGTTTCATAAGGATAACCACTGCAAACATCAAACGCAACACCGGAAAATTTAATAGTCATGGCGGCTACCAATAGTCTTTTTATCGTAGATGATCACCATATGGTGATTGAGGGCATTCACTCGCTGCTTAGCCGGGAAAACCGGCTTGAATGGCTGGGGCATGCCACCACGGCCGAAAGCTGTCTTGCTTTTTTAAAGATCCGTCAGCCCGATGTCATCCTTATGGACATCAGTTTACCTGACTGCAGCGGGATTGAGCTTTGTAAAGAAGTAAAGAACAGCTATCCCTCCGTATTCATTATAGGCCTGAGTACCTTCAACCAGCAAAGCTTTATCAGCAAAATGATGGAAAACGGCGCATCGGGTTATGTACTGAAAAATGCCACGCGTGAAGAGCTGCTGCTGGCAATCGATACGGTATTGAAAGGAAAAACCTTCCTGAGCCATGAAGCCGCGATGGCGGTAACAAAAAAGCAGGTGGAGGGAATACCCATACTTACCAGGAGAGAAAAAGAAGTGCTGGAGCTGATCGCCGATGGCCTGACCACGCAGGAAATAGCGGACCGGCTTTTTGTAAGCGCTACAACGGTAGAGACTCATCGCAAGAACCTGCTCCTGAAGTTCGAGGTAAGAAACGTGGCCTCGCTGGTGAAGAATGCCATGAAGCTTCAGCTGATTTAAGCCCAGCCCATCATCCGGAATAACAGTTTTCCGCTCATCAAAATGCCAGATCAGTACGGGCATGCCGGATGCAATGAGACGTCAAAGACCCTTAACCTGCGCTCAGCGGCCTAGCTGCTCTCCTATCTTCTGCTGCAGATCCTCAGCCCTGAAAGGTTTTACGAGATAATCATTAAAGCCATACTGACCTATATCATTGTTGCTGTTAACAAAGGCATCGGCGGTGAGCGCAATCACAGGGCCTGTATATATCCTTTCAGCGCGGAGCTTGGATGTAGCGGTCTGTCCGTCCATCTCCGGCATCTGGAGGTCCATCAGCACCAGGTCGAAAGGCTTTTCTGCCAGCAGCTGTATCGCGGCAAGTCCATTCTCTGCTTCTTCTACCTCCACTTTCCAGGAAGCGAGCATTTTCCGCAATAACATCCGGTTCATTTTATGGTCGTCTACAACCAGTATTCTAAGGCCGGCAAGGTCGGCCTCAGCATTTGCATGCTTCGAGTCTTCCTCCTTTCCTATGCCAAAGCCAAGGCTGAACGAAAAGCACGAGCCCTTTCCAAGTGTAGAACTCAACTTTATTTCAGACCCTTGGAGCTGTACAAGCTTCTGGCTGATCGAAAGTCCCAGCCCGGTGCCGCCGAACTTTTTTGCTATCCCCGAGTGGGCCTGGCTGAATTGCCTGAATACCTGCGACAGCTTGTCCTTTGCTATGCCGATACCGGTATCTTCCACTTCGAACAGGAGCTGAACCCGGTCTGCGGTGGCCTGCTCGGGCCTCACCCTTACCCTGATGCTTCCCTGGCTTGTGAACTTGACTGCGTTGCCTATCAGGTTGTTGAGCACCTGCGTGAGTCTTGCGGGGTCGCCAATAACAAAATCAGGTATTCTTTGGTCGAGGTCGAAAAATATTTCGATGCCTTTCTCCCTTGCCTTGAGAACATAGGGCTTACTCAGCTCATGAAAAAGCCTGGCGATCGAAAAGGGCTTGTTTTGAAAATCGATATATCCGCCAGCGATCTTATTATAGTCGAGGATATCGTTAACAACGTGCAGCAAGCTTTCAGAAGCAAATTTGAGTGAGGCCAGGTTTTCGAGCTGGTGCGGCTGGGGATTGTCTTTGATAAGCAGCTCCGTTATACCGATAACGCCATTTAAAGGCGTGCGGATTTCATGGCTCATCGTGGACAGGAATTGCTCCTGGGCCTTAGACGCCTTCTCTGCTTTTTCCTTGAGCTTTTGCTGTATATCGGCAACCTCGCTCAGCTTGTCGTTTTTGCGGCGATAGTCCATCAGGATGGCGGCCTGCGTGGAAAGATAACGCAGTGCATTGATCTGCGCTTCGGACAGGAACTTAGGATGATCGTCGAAAACGCAAACCGTGCCCAGGTTGTAGCCATTGGTTGAAACGATCGGAGCTCCTGCATAAAAGCGGATATGAGGCTCCCCGGCAATGGCGCTGAAATGCATAAATCGGCTATCGTTCTCAAGATTGTCGACGATAAAGACCTGGTCCTGCATAATAGCGTGCGCGCAGATCGATTCTTCCCTTGGTATTTCAGGATCGTCGAAGCCCTTGCGCGATTTGAACCATTGTCTATCCCTGTCGATAAGGGTAATAAGCGACATCCGGCAATTGCAGACAAAGCTGGCCAGTTCTACCAGCTGGTCGAAAGCCGCCTCGTTTTCGGTATCGAGTATATTCAGAGAATAAAGTTCTTGCAGGCGCTGTTCTTCATTATCAGGTATAGGAATAGCCATCAGAAAAAAATTCAATAAAAGATAGAGCTCAAATTTATCATAATTAACTGTTCAGCCGGCTATTTTCGGCAATTATCGGAATACACCTAGCAGGCTTGCAGGCTCCTTTGACAGCCGGAGCCCTGTTTTTTCTATTTTTAAGAACAGATGATCTATTATACCATCGATCCGCCGCCGGCCCTGACCCGGTATGTGCGCTTTTTCTGGGTATTGGAAGGTCAGCCCCGCGATGGCTTGTATATACACCGTTCGATGCCCGACGGCTGTGCCGAGCTCCTGTTTCACTACAAAGGTATCTTCAGGGAACTTCATCCTGGCGGGAGCAGCAGTACTTCCATCACTTCGGGTATTGCAGGCCCCTCGGACCGTTTCAGCCGGTTTGCCATCGACCGGCCCTTTGGCCTCTTTGGCGTTTATCTCTATCCCTATGCCCTATCCAGGTTATTTGGTATTCCCGCTTCTGACTTTATAAATAGCATACCCTGCCTTGATGAACTGCTTGGACAGCAGGGCCGCGATCTTGAAGAAAGGATGATGCTTGCGGCCTGCAATAAAAAGAGAGCTTCGATCATTGGCAGCTTCCTGCTGCGAAGACTGGCCATAGAGGACTGCCACTCTCATCCCTGCGTTGTACCGATGGTCCGGTATATCATGGAAACCAAAGGAACCCGCCCGATAGAGGAGCTGGCAGCTAATTACCACCTTTCGAAACGCCACCTCGAGCGCTTATTCAAGCAGCATACGGGCTTCAGCCCCAAGCTTTATTCGCGTATCGTACGCTTCCACCATGCCATGAGTTTTTTTGGCAAAAGCCAAGGGTCGTTAACCGACATTGCCTACGACTGCGGCTATTTTGATCAATCGCATTTTATCCATGAGTTCAGAGAATTTTCCGGCCTTCATCCCCGGCACTATTTTGCAGGAACCACAGAGGCTACCGAATGGAAGAAATGAAATTGTCGCATTTTTCCAATTTTCGCCCTGTGCCGGTGTCTATTTTTGATCCTGTTGGCATACGCTGTTAGATAGGTTTTCACCGGCAATAGCCAACATCACATCAAAACAATAAACAGTATGAATATCCCGGAAACACACCAGGCCGTCATGCCCTATCTTATGCTGAAGAATAGCCTGGAATTTATCAGCTTTATGGAAAAAGTCTTCGGTGCCGCCCTGCTGTTCAGTAAGTACAGGGAGGACAATCGGAGCCTGATGCATGGCGAGCTGAAGATAGACGGCAGCACGATCATGTTTACCGAGGCAAACGAGGATTGGAAGCCGGCCCCGGCCAATCTTTTTATTTACGTGCCTGATGCCGATGAAGCTTACCGCAAGGCCCTGCAAACGGGCGCTGTGAGCATCATGCAACCTGAAGACAGGGATTATGGAAGGAGTTGCGGCATAGAAGATCCTTTTGGCAATGTATGGTGGATCACATCGGCAATAGCCTAAGCAGAGCCTGGAAAAGCAAGGGCAGGGAAAGGCTTGATAACCTCCCTGCCCTTCAAACTATTTTGGGATATCAGTCGTTGAACTTCTTCTTAAGCTCCATCAGCTTGCTCTGGAAAGGGTTCAGCGGCTCCGGTTTTTTATGCATGATCTTTCCGCTCCCTTGCTGCTTTTTGTCCGCAGGCTGAGATGGCCTGGCGGGCGCAGATTTGTCTTTCATGGTAAGCGCAATTCGCTTGCGTGTTACGTCCACCTCCGTTACAGTTACCATCACTTTCTGGTTCAGCTTCACTACCTCGTTAGGATCAGACACGAAGCGATTGCTCAATTGCGATACATGCACCAACCCGTCCTGCTTAACACCGATGTCTACAAATGCACCGAAATTGGTGATATTGGTTACCAGGCCCGGCACTGTCATGCCGACCTTTAGATCAGCGATGGTCTTGATGGTCTCGTCAAACCTGAACTCCTCGATCTGGGGACGCGGATCCCTGCCAGGCTTCTCCAGCTCCTTCAGGATATCTTCTATGGTAAAGGCACCAACAGTCTCGTTGATGTAGCGCTTCCTGTCGATCTGCCTGCGCAGCTCATTCTTTTTTATCAGCTCCTCCAGGGAGGCCTGCACGTCTTTGGCCATCTGCTCAACCAGGGAATAGCGTTCAGGGTGCACGGAAGAATTATCGAGCGGATTGCTGGCGCCGGGTATACGCAAAAAGCCTGCACATTGCTCAAAAGACTTCGGCCCCATGAGCGGTACCTTGCGCAGCTCCTCCCTGCTCCTGAAAGCTCCATTCTGTGCCCTGTATTGCACGATGTTCGAGGCAAGGGTGGCACTGATGCCCGATACATATTGAAGCAGGTGCTTGGATGCTGTATTTACATCCACACCCACAAAATTCACGGCACTTTCAACTACGCGATCGAGCGCCTGCTTGAGCTTCACCTGGTTCACATCGTGCTGGTACTGACCTACGCCGATGGATTTGGGATCGATCTTAACCAGCTCGCTCAACGGGTCCAGCAATCTCCTGCCAATGCTCACTGCTCCGCGTACGGTTACATCGAAGTCGGGAAATTCTTCCCTGGCCACTTCGGAAGCAGAATAAATGGAAGCGCCGCTTTCATTAACCTGGAATATGCTGACTGGACGGCCGAAATCTATGCTTCTTACCAGCTGTTCTGTTTCTCTTCCCGCGGTTCCATTTCCAACGCCGATGGCTTCGATATCATATTTCTGCACCAGGTGCCTGATCTCCGACACGCTCTCCTGCCATTGGTTTTGCGGCGGATGGGGATAGATTGCCGTATTATGAACGAGGTTGCCCTGGGCATCCAGGCAAACAAGCTTGCAGCCGGTGCGGTAACCGGGGTCCAGCGCCATCACCTTTTTGGATCCCAAAGGAGAAGCCAATAGCAGCTGCCTCAGGTTTTCGGTAAACACCTGGATGGCCTCCTCGTCGGCCTTGTTCTTGCTCAGCAGGCGAAACTCGTTCTCGATGGAGGACTTGAGCAGGCGGCCGTAACAATCCTCAACGGCCTTTTTCACTTCGGCTGCGGCGGGATTAGCGCTCTTTACGAAGATCTCCTCCAGGGCAGCAACGGCTGCCTGCTTTTCAATACTGATATCCATCATCAGGAAACCTTCTTTTTCAGCCCTGCGGATGGCCAGCAGCCGGTGCGAAGGGCTTTGCGACAATGGTTCGCTGAATTCGAAATAATCGCGGTATTTCTGCGCCTCTTCTTCATCCTTTTTGGTTGAAACAACTTTGGACGTTACGATGGCTTCGGCCGTGAACAGCTGGCGCACCTTGCTTCGGGCCTGCTCGTTCTCGGCAATCCATTCGGCAATGATATCCCTGGCGCCCTGCAAGGCTTCCTTGCTGTCCTTTACCTGTTCGTTGATGAACTTAGCGGCTTCTTCTTCCGGTGAAAGCTCTTTTTGCTCAAACAGCAAAAGGGCCAGCGGCTCGAGTCCTTTTTCGATCGCCTGCGAAGCGCGGGTTTTGCGTTTCGGCTTATAGGGAAGATAGATATCCTCGAGCTCTGTTGCACTAAAGCAATCATCGATCCTTTTCCTGAGCTCAGGAGTGAGCTTGCCTTGCTCTTCGATGGTCTTAACAACGGTTTCCTTTCGCTTATCCAGCTCATTGAAATACCCGATCTCCTCTACTACGCTGCCTATGACAACTTCATCGAGATTGCCTGTGGCTTCCTTGCGGTAACGGGCCATGAAGGGAATGGTGGCGCCTTCGCTTTGCATTTGATGGATGCTCGCAACCTGCTTGCTGCTGAGGCTCAGTTTTCCTGCGATCTGGTTGATGTATTTCTGCTCCATGTTCGGTATAGGATATTTTTTGAGGGGAGGCAAATGTAAGGGTTTTGACTTTAGCAGAGGGGTTGCCTTGGCGTATGCAAAGGCAGGCATTTATGCATCATTGTTTTATCCCGGTCATCCACATTTAACCCCGCTATTCATTCTGTTGAATTCATCAACCGTGCTGACCTGCCGGGATTCAGCAAAACCCTATCCAGGTCTGCATTTCATGAAGCATCGGCTGGGCCTCGATTTCATACATGTTAATAATTGTTAAGGCATTGCAACTTTATCGTTTTCATTTGCGACTTCTATTGTAAATTTCGTCCCTGTTTTGAGCCTTGTTTATTTCCTTACTAAAAATCAATGCACATGAATTTACGCGTTGCTGTTGCAATGGCAACCAGCCTCCTATTTTCGACGGCCGCCCTGGCCCAGACGGCGCCCCCTGCCGGGCAACCGCCTGCAACGCCTCCCCCGGCCGGCGCTTTTCCCGGTGGACGTGGAAGCAGCTCGGGTCCCAGGCCCTATTCGGAAGTGATTACCAATAAAGCAAAAACCTCGAAAGGCCTGTTGACGACTCACAGGATAGAGGACAAGTATTATTTCGAGATTCCTGACTCCCTGCTTAACAGGGAGATCCTGATCGTCAACCGCATATCAAAAGCGCCCGCCGGTGCACGTGCCGGGTTCCTGGGTTATGCCGGTGACCAGATATCCGATAATGTCGTGAGCTTTGAGAAAGGTCCTAATAACAAGATCTTTCTTCGCACCCTGTCCTATTTGGAATCTGGAAGCGACTCGGCAGGCATGTACCAGTCGGTTCGCAATTCCAACCTGCAGCCTATCAATGCAGCCTTCAATGTAAGCGCCTACCGCACCGATTCGGCCACGATGGTCAAAAGCACGGTGATCGAGCTTACCGACTACATCATGGGAGACAACGACATCCTTTTCTTTGATGCAAGAATAAAAAGGGCATTGGGCCTGAGCCAGTATCAGCGCGACAACTCTTATGTTATCGATGTAAAGTCCTTCCCGAATAACGTGGAGATACAGACCGTCAAAACCTATATGCGCACACCCCAGTCGGGTTTTCCCGGCCAGACGCAGCAGCTTGGCTTTGGCGCATCGAGTGGCACGCCTACCACTTTTGAGCTGAACAGCTCCATGGTGCTGCTGCCTAAGACAGCCATGAAGCCCAGGTATTTTGATCCGAGGGTGGGCTATTTCGCCACGGCGTATACAGATTATGATGCGAATCCACAGGGCATCGAGCAGGTACGCATGATCACGCGATGGAGGTTGGAACCCAAACCCGAAGATGTGGACAAGTACCTGCGCGGAGAGCTGGTGGAACCGCGCAAGCAGATCGTTTATTATATCGATCCTGCCACTCCCAAAAAATGGGTGCCTTATCTTATCCAGGGTGTGAACGACTGGAACATTGCTTTTGAGAAAGCAGGATGGAAGAACGCCATCGTAGCCAAGGAAGCGCCAAAGAACGATCCCTCCTGGAGCCTTGAGGGCGCAGGCTATTCCGCCATCGTTTACAAACCTTCCGATATTCCCAATGCGAGCGGACCTCACGTACACGACCCGCGCAGCGGCGAGATTCTCGAAAGCCATATCAACTGGTATCATAATGTGATGAACCTTGTGCGTGACTGGTACTTCATCCAGGCAGCCGCTATCGATCCGCAGGCGAGAACGCTGAAGTTCCCGGACGAGCTGATGGGACAGCTGATCCGCTTTGTGTCTTCGCATGAAGTAGGCCATACGCTTGGTCTCCGTCATAACTATGGCTCGTCATCAACCGTTCCAGTAGAAAACCTGCGCAATAAAAACTGGGTGGAGAGCAATGGACACACACCTTCCATTATGGACTATGCGCGTTTCAATTATGTAGCGCAGCCCGAAGACAATATCTCGCAAAAAGGCATCTTCCCACGTATTGGCGATTATGATATCTGGGCCATTGAATGGGGCTATCGCTGGATGCCACAGGCTACTACTGCCAGGGAAGAAGCGGCGCAGCTTAGCAAGCTTACCACAGAAAAGATGAAGAACAAACGCCTGTGGTTCGGTACGGAAACAGACCCGGACGATCCGCGTGGACAGAATGAGGACCTGGGAGACAACGCCGCCAAGGCCAGTGCCTACGGTATCAAGAACCTGCAGCGCATTGTGGCCAAGCTGCCAGAGTGGACCAAGGAAGAGAACAAGGATTACACGAGCCTGAACCAGATGTATGCACAGCTGAAAAGCCAGTTCGGACGCTATATGGGGCATGTATCGAAATCCATCGGCGGTATTTATACCACTCCCAAGATGACGGAAGAGCCGGGTGTTGTAGTGGAGTTCGTTAGCAAGGCAAAACAAAAAGAAGCCATGCAATTCCTGCAGGAGCAGCTGTTTAAGACACCAAAATGGCTGATCGATAACGACATCTCCAGCTTTACGGGCGACAATAAGCTGACAACGGTAGGCAATGCGCAAAACAGTGTGCTCAACCGCCTGATCAGCACGAACACTTTCAATAAGCTGTTCCGCTATGAAGCGCAGGAGCCGTCGAATGCCTATACTGCCAACGAGATGATGACCGACCTCAGAAAAGGCATATGGAGCGAGCTGACTGCCCGCCAGCCTATAGACATCTACAGGAGAAACCTGCAAAAATCCTTTGTAGAGACCATCAACAGGCTTATCAACCCTGATCCCGCCGCCAATGTCCAGATCAGTGGTTTCAGCATTGTGCTTACGCCGAGCAATAAAACATCGGATGCACTTTCGATAGCCAAGGCTCAGCTGAGAACACTGGCTTCCGACATCCGCGCCGCCTTACCGGTGTATAAGGATGCAGCCAGCCGTGCCCACCTGCAGGATGTGCTGGACAGGATCAACCAGGCGCTTGACCCTAAAGGATAAGTATCTGCATATAACTAAAGCAAAATGCCCGGACATAGATCCGGGCATTTTTTATATTGTTACCAAGCTTGTCCTTGCTTCCTGATTCTTCGATATCAGTCTTTGCAAAATGAACAGACCTTTTATTTTAACAAATCCATTTGATAGATTAGCCTTTTTTCATCTCCTTTGCCCAGGCGTCCTTTAATGTCACCGTTCTGTTGAACACCAGCCTGCCATGTGTATCCTTGTTATCTAAGGTAAAATATCCCTTCCGGAGGAACTGGTAACGCTCGTTCATCCTGGCGTTCTTCAGAGCCGGCTCGGCAAAAACTGCCGAAACCGTTTGCAGGGAATCGGGGTTGATGTATTCTTTGAAATCGCCTTCCTCGCTTGAGGGGTCTTCGACCCTGAACAGGCGGTCGTACAGCCTCACCTCGGCGGTTATGGCCTGGGTGGCCTCTACCCAATGAAGGGTGCCTTTTACATTGATGCCAGACGTATCATGACCGCTTTTGCTTTCGGGTATATAGGTGCAGCGAAGCTCAGTAATGTTACCGGCTTCGTCTTTTACTGCCTCATCGCAACGGATGATGTAGGCAAATTTCAGCCTCACCATGCCGCCTGGAAAAAGCCTGAAGTATTTCTTTGGCGGGTTCTCCATAAAATCTTCCCTTTCGATGTAAAGCTCCCGGCCGAAAGGGATCTCCCTTACCGGGCTGCCCGGATCCTCGGGGTTGTCCTCGCCTTCGAGCAATTCAACATTGCCTTCATAATTGGTGATCACCACCTTCAGCGGGTCAAATACCACCATGCGCCGCAGGGCCACGCGATTGAGGTGTTCGCGCACACAAAACTCCAGCAGGCCCACATCGATGAGATTCTCGCGCTTGGCAATGCCAACCCGTTCGCAGAATTCCCTGATGGCCTCGGGTGTATAGCCACGCCGGCGCATGCCGCTGATGGTCGGCATGCGGGGGTCGTCCCATCCATCTACATGGCCTTCGCTCACGAGCTGGAGGAGCTTACGCTTGCTCATGACGGTATAAGAAAGATTGCGGCGTGCAAACTCGTACTGGTGTGAAGGATAGATCTCAAGCTGTTGGATCAGCCAGTCGTAAAGTTCCCTGTGCGGCACAAATTCGAGCGTACAAATAGAATGGGTTACCTGTTCGATAGAATCGCTTTGACCATGTGCGAAATCGTACATGGGGTATATGCACCATTTGTCGCCCGTGCGATGGTGGTGCGCATGCTTGATCCTGTACAATATCGGATCGCGCATGAGCATATTGGGATGGGCCATGTCGATCTTCGCGCGAAGCGTACGGGAGCCATCTGGGAACTCACCCGCTTTCATGCGCTCAAAAAGACCAAGGTTTTCCTCGATGCTTCGGTTGCGGAAGGGGCCATCCTTGCCGGGCTCGGTTGGTGTACCTTTCAGGGCAGCGATCTCTTCGGAAGTTGAATCATCCACATAGGCCAGCCCTTTCTTGATGAGCTTGATGGCAAACTCATAGAGCTGGTCAAAATAGTCTGAAGCATACAGTTCATTCTTCCACTCGAATCCCAGCCATTTGATATCCTGCTTGATGCTTTCAACATATTCCGTTTCTTCGGTTACCGGATTGGTATCATCAAAGCGCAGATTGGTATGCCCAGGAAATTTTTTTGTAAGCCCGAAATTGAGGCAGATGCTGGTAGCATGTCCCATGTGCAAATAGCCATTAGGCTCCGGTGGAAACCGGGTAACGATAGTGCTGTATTTACCTTCCCCGAGGTCTTTTTCTATGATCTCTTCGATAAAATTCAGGTTCTTTTCTTCGCTCATGCTCTTGTTTTGAAGGCTGCAAAGATACGCTCATCGGCGGGATAAACCCCGAGGCAAAAGGCCGCAGGGACCTTTCCCAGCCAGGATCTGCCGTTTGCCCGGCAGTTGCAGAGCAGGTTTTGTTCTCCCTCTTTCCTTATAACAAAATTTTAGTCGACAAATTCGGCTTTTCCAACGAAGTCCCGCCCTCGGATCCTTGCCTATCCTTATTTTTGTTTGTCTACACCCGTGTAAATCCCAGTATAAAATGAGAAAGTACTTTACCGAGAAGAACGCCCTTACTGTAATGGTAAGCCTGTTTTGTTTTGTGATGATGATCATTTCCTTTGTTCAGAAACAATCCCTTTGGGAAGCCATTGCCTTTGCGCTCGCTTTCAGCCTTTCCGTAGAGGTGATCTGTCACCGCAGCAAGGAAAGCTAATAAGCTACAGCCAAGGCTAAGCCGGGCCAGCTCTCTTCCAGCCTGGCACCAGCCTGTACAGCTATACTGGTATTGCTATCCATTGATGCCGATAGCACTAACGTTCTGCTTGTTTAACCGAATCCGGACTGCTCAGTATTGCAGATTGAACTTATTTTTACTCTTCAAACAGCAAGCATGGCGGAAAAAAAAACGGTCATAACCGGCACAGGGTCTTATATACCTACAGAAATTATCAGCAACAAGGATTTCGCGGTTCATAGCTTTTATGCCGAAGACAGCACCCGCATCGACACGCCTCCGTTGGAGGTGGTTGAAAAGTTCCGGCAGATCACAGGCATTGCCGAACGCCGTTATGCCAAAACCGAACTCAACGCTTCTGAGATCGGCGCCATTGCCGCACAAAAAGCCATAGAAGATAGTGGCATTGACCCTGAAACACTGGACCAGATCATCGTGGCCCATAATTTCGGCAATGTGGTGAAGCATACCATCCAGACAGATGCCGTTCCATCCCTTGCCAACCGCATTAAACATATCCTGCGTATACGAAATCCTCAATGTGTTGCCTATGACATTCTTTTCGGCTGCCCTGGATGGGTGCAGGGTGTTATCCAGGCCGATGCGTTTTTTAAGGCCGGCATGGCCCGCAAGGCCCTCGTGATTGGTACGGAGACCCTGAGCCGTGTGCTCGACATGTACGATCGCGACAGCATGATCTTCAGCGATGGCGCAGGCGCCTGTGTGCTTGAATACTCGGAAGGCGACAGGGGAATCCTTGCTTCCGCCGCTCTTAGCCATAGTCTTGATGAGGCTTATTATATCTACCTGGGTCAATCCAATTTCCCCGGCAGCGACCCGCGCATCCGCTATATCAAAATGAAGGGCAGAAAGGTTTATGAATATGCCATCAAACATGTTGCAGAGTCCATGAAGGCCTGTCTCGATAAAGCCGGTATTCAAATCGGTGAGCTAAAAAAAATATTCATTCACCAGGCGAACGAAAAAATGGACGAAGGCATAATAAAGGTGTTGTTCAAGCTTTACGGACTCAAGGAAATCCCGGCCGATATTATGCCGATGTGCATTCAATGGCTGGGTAACAGCTCTGTTGCTACCGTGCCTACCTTGTATGATCTTGTGAAAAGAGGACAGGTAGAGGGGCATAAACTGAATGAGGGAGATGTAGTGCTTTTTGCCTCTGTTGGGGCCGGCATGAACATCAATGCAGTCTGTTACCGCATTTGACACCATTCAAAAAAGCGGGGAGTTCAGAGACCTGGCTATACCAAGTCCAGGTTTTTTTGGTTCGCGTTTTTTTTCTTTTCCTCCAAAACCCGGTCGATCTTTCTTATCCTTGCCTTTCTTACACTCAACTCCTCAGGTGTTTCCGTATCAATGACGGCCAGGTACTCTCTCATCTCCTGGAGAAAAAGATTCCGGATCGAAACCAGGTCCATTTGTTCTAATTCGTCCATCATATTTCCTTTTACTAAGATGTAAATCCTGAATGACAGCGTTAGGCATAGCAAATATCGATCCTGTTTTCCATTGACTCAATGCCCCGTTCGCTTGGTTTGTATATTACCAAATCATTAAATCTTACCTGATCAAGGTGGTATGGCACAGCTTTTTTACCCCTTGCTTAAAATCAGCTATATGAACCAGGACCGTATGGACAATCAATCGCATAACGAAGAAAATGAAAAGCGGCAGCCGGAAACATTTGAAAGCGATACGCAAAAGATCGTTCGCCGCCACCTCGAAAACAAAGATGATGTCATCACGGATGAGGACATTGCCAGCATCCGCGTAGGCATGACGCCGCCGGTAATGGATGCGGCCACCAAAGCCAGGTTTGAAGACGATGAGACCCGTGAACAGGTAGAGGAAGAATACCTGGGGGATGATAAGGACCTGAACGACGGGGAGGCTGATGCGGGAAAGAAAATAACCCCCTGGGATACCATCGATCCAAAATGATCACTCTCCCGGATGGTAACGCCTTACCGCGTGCTTCTCTACATCTTCTTTATAAAAAAGCACTTCTTTGAAGTTGCCTTCTAGAAACCTTTGGGCCTGGTCGGTATAATTAGCCGAGTTTGGGTCGAAAGATTGGCCGCCGGTAGTGACGGATCTCGCCTTCAGCTTTTTCCCAAACTCCACACAGGCTACAAAGCTGTTGCCGGCAGAGCCATAGCGCTTGTCCGTATTGGGATAACGCCTTGAAAAATACGAGGGCAGGCTGCCCAGGTTAGAGGCCGCCAGGCCAACAGGAACGCTGGGCAGGCTATCGCTGAATTCACTGCTTTTTACCCGCTGGTAGCGGTTGACATCGCCCCAGGCGATCTGCCAGCGGCCAAACCTCCGGTCCAGGTCAGCCATTGTTTCTCTAAGCGCGGTAAGCAGGCGAAGGGAAGGCAGCCCGTCGAGAAATGAACGCATTTGTCCGGTAGCATCCGAAAGCTGGTAGGGATCGGAAGGAGGCAATAGATTCTGGAGCAGGCGATACGCCCATTCAATGGCGATGGTGGTAGCTATTGAAGCTTCTGCCGAATGCTTATCCCAAGCTCGCAGCAGGCGGATGGGCTCAGCCAGGGCCGCGCTGAGCGAGTCTGAGGCCGCCAATGCTCCGTATGCGCGTAAGAGCCGCGGCAGCAGTTCATCGAAAGCTGCCAGGTAGCGGCTGTATCCCACCTCGCTGATCAGCTTGTCCATGGTGAACTTGCTTTTGCCTTCCAATAGCCGCATGGCATTGAGGGCGCGAAAGTTCTGTCCATCGGGTGCCATGTAAACAGGGTACTGCCCGCGCCTTGGACTGCTTTCCCCTGCAGCTGTAAAAGGAGTGGAATTGCAGTTCTGTATCCATCCGCTGGCCGGGTTGTATACATGCACGAGTTCATCGAGCGCATGCAGGCCTTTCCAGTCCGACGCAGCCGTGCTGCCATCCACGGGCAGTCCATAGTAAAAGCCTGTATCGCGGCGCGGCATAAAGTTTCCATGCCAGTACGCGATGTTTCCTTTATCGTCGGCAAAAACAGTATTGTTCGAATTGTTGGCCCTTAGATTCATGACCTTCCTGAAAGCCTCGAAGCCATTGGCTTTTGTGCGGAGCCAGGATTGCATCAGCGCATCCAGCGAACGGTTGTTCTCTTTCAGGCTGAGCCAGCGGCCATTGCGGCTGCCCATTATAGGGCCATGTCCTGTGGCATAAGTAAGAAAAGACTGAACAGGCGTTTGCTCACCCTCTCTGAACCTGAGCTCGATGCGCCTGGTTTTTACGGGCAGGCGCTTACCATCGAAGCGGTAGAATACGGAATCGGCTTTTTTTTCTATGCTTTCTTCAAACAGGTCAGCCACATCAGCATAGCTGGTGGTATGCATCCAGCCACAGTGTTCATTGAATCCCTGGTATACAAAAAACTGTCCCCATGTAACGGCCCCATAAGCATTGAGTCCTTCTTCGCTCACCATATGCATTTCGCTTCGAAAATAAAAGGTCACATGCGGATTGATATAAAGCATGGCATTACCCGATTCTGTCCTTGAAGGCGCAAGGGCAAAACCATTGGAGCCCGATGGCTCACTGTCGCGCGAGCCGGCAGGTCTTTCGATAAAGGAAGTGGTATTATCTGAAAGGGTGTAAAGGTTTTTTGTATCCTGCACGGTAAGCCCACCAAGCTGTGTGGCGGAGATGCTGCCATCGGTATACATCAGTGCAAACCAGGGCTCAAATCTTTTCAGCACGGAAGGCTTCAGCTCCTTATGGGTATAGATATAATAGTTAATGCCATCGGCGAATGCATCGAGCAAGGCCCTGAACCAGGCAGGACTTTTCTTATAATCACGCTTGGCTTCTGCGCTGTCGTAGATAAGCTGCATCTGGAGATCCTGGTACAGCAGGCTCTTGCCTTCTACTTCGCTCAACCGGCCCAACATCTGCAGGTAGTTGCGCTCAACCTTCGCAAAGTTCTCTTCACATTGGGCATAGAGGAGTCCAAATACTGCATCGGCGTCCTTTTTTCCATAAACATGGGGTATGCCCCATTGATCGCGTATGATGGTCACATTCGCCGCCCGGGTCTTAAAGCGGGCTACTTCGGCGGGTGTGAAGGACTGTGAGAAAGATGGAAAAAGAAAGAGAAAAAGAAGGGGAAAGAGGAAAATAAGGCATCGCATGAATTGAAAATAAGAAAAAAATGCTTGGCAGTTTCTGCTGATTCATCGGGATGTTGGCGGGGCTGCCTTTCAATGCACTCAGGCAATTTGAGGGTCGGAATAATTGCGTTTTTTGGCGGCAAGGTATTTATCACGGATCACGGCATCCATCGGCTTATCATGCGCCTTGCTTTCGAGCCAGGAAATGATATCGAGGTAGGCGAAGGCCCGGGTCTCGAAGCGGCTTTTTTCAAAACGCTTGATCTTCTGGAGCAATTTTTCAAATTCCGGCTTCAGCTGACGGGCGGAGAGATGGAAGGTATTGCGCAGGAACCTGAACATTTCCTCTTCGATCACCGTGAGGTTCTCCATCTTGGCCATGAAGCGGTAAACCGATTTTGTCAGGTGCTCCATCAGTTCATAGTTGCCAAGCTCGTAATGCGCCAGGAGGTGCAGCAGCCTGGCATAACACTGCAGGTCGTTGCGCAGGTCGACCTTCCAGTTGATAATCTTATGCAGGTAATCGATCGATGTT
>DASTPZ010000071.1:0-2321 GCA_035761965.1 Flavisolibacter sp.
CTCATCATGGCGAGGAGCGAGGTAAGCGAAACCCGGAATTTTGCCATCTCGGCACAAAACTGTCACGAAAAGCAGTCGGGCGCCTACACCGGCGAGGTTTCGGCAGAAATGCTTCGTTCGATCGGTATCAATTATTGCATACTCGGCCACAGCGAGCGACGTGAATATTATTTTGAAAGCAATAAAATGCTCGCCGAAAAAGTCAATATCTGTTTACAGCATCATATCATCCCGATTTTTTGCTGTGGCGAGCCCTTGCGGATCAGGGACGAAGGCCGGCAGAACGAATTTGTGCAGCAGCAGCTCGAAGAGTCGCTTTTTCATCTTACGTCCGAACAGGCCGAGGGTATTATAATAGCCTATGAGCCTATCTGGGCAATTGGCACCGGCAAGACCGCCAGCACGGAGCAGGCACAAGAAATGCATGCTCATATACGTTCTGTGCTTACCGCCAGGTATGGCAGCGAGGTGGCCGGTGTGGTCCCCATTTTGTATGGTGGTAGTGTTAAGCCCGGTAATGCAGTGGAACTTTTCGGCTGTCCTGATGTAGATGGAGGCCTGGTTGGAGGCGCCTCCCTTTCAGGAAAGGACTTTATACAAATCATTAAAGCCTTGAAAAAATAAAACCCGCATCGAAATATAGTATCGTTGTGCTGCAAAAGAACCACCTGCTGCTCAGGTTTCTGAAGCTTAAGGTGGTGGTGAACGGTCATTATATTTATGCATTGGCAAAGAACAAGCCCATCGTTATCGACATGCCGACCAATCCGGCCAGGCTGGTTGTAACCGATGGATTCCATATCACAAAACCGCTGGAACTTGCCTATTCTCCCCGGCACACCCATTTTTACCGTATCGCCTGTGCCATTGAGGATGACCAGCTGCTGGTGGGATTTCTGATCATCATACTTGTTTACGCCATGGGCGCCACATCGGGAATGATCTTGCTTCAGCTCCTTAGTATGGTACCCATTTTTTACTTTCTCTTTATTTATTACATCAACCGGAAAGAATTCATCAGGATCCATCCTGTAACCGTAGTGCCTGCCTGAGGACTGTTTATTTTTTATGTCCTGAAATTCAACTAAAATTGTCGCATGGCAAAGGTCCTTATTCTATTTGCGCACCCGGCTCTTGAAAAATCAAGGGTTCATGCCAGGCTGATCAGGCATTTAAAGGACATTGACGGTATCAGGTTTCATGATCTCTATGAGGCTTATCCTGATTTTGACATCGATGTTCAAAGGGAACAGCGCCTGCTGATTGAGCATGACATCATCATCTGGCAGCATCCTTTCTATTGGTACAGCGGGCCGGCCATGATCAAGCAATGGCAGGACCTCGTGCTGGAGCATAACTGGGCTTATGGATCCGAAGGCACCATGCTGGCTGGCAAGCAGATCTTCAATGTCATTTCATGCGGCGGCAGCCGCCAGGCCTATAGCGAAGAAGGAAGGAACCGTTTTTCTATTCCCCAACTGCTGGCGCCCTTTGACCAGACAGCCCGGCTCTGCAAGATGATCTACCTGCCACCATTTGTCGTGCATGGCACGCACAAGCTCAAAAAAGAAGATATAGAGCTGCATGCAGTACAATACGAGCAGCTGCTCATTGCCCTGGTATCGAACCGTATTACGCCCGATGAATGCATTCATTTGTCCTACCTCAACGACCTGAACCCGATTCCGGACATCATAAAAACCTAAGATCATGGATCAACAATCTTTTTTATACCAGGCCCTTGTATACCTGGCTGCCGCGGTGGTGATGGTACCAATAGCGAAAAAACTTGGGCTGGGCTCTGTGCTGGGCTACCTGCTGGCTGGCGTATTCATTGGTCCGGCTGCACTGGGTTTTGTAGGGCAGGAAGGCCAGGACATCATGCATTTTGCAGAATTCGGTGTGGTAATGATGCTGTTCATCATTGGCCTGGAGCTGGAGCCTCAATTGCTTTGGAGCCTGCGCAAATCCATTATTGGTATGGGCGGCCTGCAGGTGGTGGC
This sequence comes from Flavisolibacter sp., assembly GCA_035761965.1. GTDB lineage: Bacteria > Bacteroidota > Bacteroidia > Chitinophagales > Chitinophagaceae > Flavisolibacter. The sequence goes on from DASTPZ010000071.1 coordinate 2,004, forward strand.
CACCTCCCTGGTCATCTTTGCAGGCTTCCTGAGCTTTGGCATGCCCTGGAAGGAAGCGCTTGCACTTGGGATGGTACTTTCACTTTCTTCCACTGCTATCGTTTTGCAAACCCTGAATGAGAAGGGCCTGATGAAGACAGGGGCCGGACAGAATGCATTTTCCGTTCTGCTTTTCCAGGATATCGCTGTTATTCCCATGCTGGCGCTTTTTCCACTCCTGGCATCTTTCCCTGGTGCCAGCGCCGGTGAAGACCATAGCTCCGGGCTTGTAAAGGACCTGCCAGCGGGACTGCAAACCCTCATCGTGCTTGGGTCGGT
>DASTPZ010000072.1:0-73593 GCA_035761965.1 Flavisolibacter sp.
GAAAAAAGAGAAATTTTACCAGGTAAGCTATCATACCGGCGCCACCAGGGCCGATAGCTGGATAGACATCGAAGGCGGCATCGGCAACCTGTTTGCCAATGCTTCGCTCCGCAGAAAATTCCCTGATCTTCCTTACTGCACCGATGGCGATCCTATCGCATTGGGGAAGGCAGGCAGCTTTATGGGTCATCACCTTCTGGTTCCAAAGGAAGGCGTAGCGGTTCACATCAATGCCTATAATTTCCCGGTGTGGGGCATGCTGGAAAAATGTGCGGTCAACTGGCTGGCCGGTGTGCCCGCGGTGGTAAAGCCGGCTTCGATCACCTCTTATCTTACCGAGGTGGTGGTAAAGGAGATCATTGCTTCGGGTATTTTGCCGGAAGGCGCGCTACAGCTGCTCTGCGGAAGCGCGGGTGATATGCTGGATCATGTTACGGCGCAGGATGTTGTGACCTTCACCGGCTCCAAGTCTACGGGATTGATGCTCAAATCGCATAAGCGGATACTCGAGGAGTCGGTGCCCTTCAACATGGAGGCCGACTCGCTGAATGCCATCGTGCTGGGCAGGGACGCTGCTCCGGGAACACCGGAATGGGATATTTTCATAAAAGAGGTGCGGAAGGAAATCACAGTAAAGGCCGGACAGAAATGCACTGCCATCCGCCGGATATTCGTTCCTGCTCACCTGCTTGAAGACGCTTACCTGGCCATTGGCAAATCGCTTGGACAAACCACGATAGGCAACCCACTGAACGAAAAGGTTCGAATGGGCTCGCTGGCAAGCAGAGACCAGCGCGAAGAGGTAAAGCAGAACGTACAAAAGCTGCTGGCAAGCTCGCAGATCGTTTATGGAGCGCTCGACAGTGTGGAGGTCATCGATGCCGATGCCAGCAAGGGCGCATTCATCTCCCCCATGCTGCTGCTGAACGAAGCCCCGCTTCGCACCGAGGCTGTTCACGATATAGAGTGCTTTGGCCCGGTCAGCACCATCATGCCTTATAAAGACCTGGACGAAGCGGTCAGCCTCGTTAAAAAAGGCAAGGGTTCGCTTTGCTGCTCGATCGTAACGGCCGACAATAAGCTGGCTACCGATTTCGTGATCGGCGCTGCCACCCATCATGGCAGGATACTCGTGCTGAACCAGGAATGCGCCAAGGAAAGCACCGGGCATGGCTCACCTCTTCCCATGCTGATCCACGGCGGACCCGGAAGGGCCGGAGGTGGTGAAGAAATGGGCGGTGTGCGCGGTGTCAAGCATTATATGCAAAGGGTAGCCGTTCAGGGCTCACCAACGGCCATTACTGCCATCACGGGATCTTACCAGCCCAATGCAAGGGCCATCCCTGCTTCGATCCATCCTTTCCGGAAATATTTTGAAGAGCTCGCGGTCGGCGACCAGATCATCACAGAAAAAAGAACCATCACCAGTGCAGATATCGATGCCTTTGCTGAACTCAGCGGCGATCATTTTTATGCTCATAAAAAGGGCACAGATTTTACCGGCACCATGTTCGAGCAGCAGGTGGCACATGGCTATTTTGTAATGAGTGCCGCGGCCGGACTTTTTGTAGATGGCAGCGATCTTGGCCCCGTGCTTCTCAACTACGGCATCGACGAGCTGAGGTTTACCAAACCGGTTTATCCCGGCACAGATCTCACGATCCGCTTTACATGCAAGGAAAAAATACCGCAGGATCCAAAAGACGCAAACGATATTCCAAAAGGTATCGTAAAATGGCTGGTGGAAATGCTCGACCAAACAGGCGAGCACGTAGGAATAGCCACCATACTGACAATGGTAAAGCTAAAGAATGAGCCTGCGGCATCAATGTAAAAAGAGTACTGCTGCGGCATAGCAGCTAACAATCTACAAGGCCGGACGGAGGCGCAATTAAGATGCCCGTCCGGCTTTTACATATGCCGGGATTGTATCATAAGTATAGCTTGAATGAATGTCCGGAGGAAGCGGGACCGAAAGATGGAAATACGGGATAATTTAACAACTTTGCACCTTAATTTATTTTCTCCAGCTCTGAGCGAAACTATTTATTATGGCGAAAGATTTAATTAATGGCTACGTTGATGTAGAAACACACAAAGGAATTACCACGATCGAATTTTTTCATCCTCAAAGCAATGCGCTGCCGCACCGGATACTTGAAAGCCTGGCGAACGAGATACATGATGCAGGCAAAGACAAGGAAACAAAGGTCATCATTCTGCGGTCGGCCGGGGAAAAGGCATTTTGCGCAGGTGCATCCTTTGATGAACTGAGCCAGATCGATAACGAAAAAAGAGGCTTCGAATTTTTCAGCGGCTTTGCCAATGTGATCAATGCAGCCCGCAAATGTCCCAAGCTGATTATCGGCCGTATCCATGGCAAATGCGTGGGTGGCGGCGTAGGCCTGGCAGCTGCGGTGGATTATGCAATTGCCCTGGAAGGAGCCGAAGTCAAGCTCAGTGAGCTGGCAGTGGGCATCGGGCCCTTTGTTGTTGGTCCTGCCGTACAGCGTAAGATAGGCCTCTCCTCTTTTATGCAGCTGTCCATCGATGCCACGATGTGGCGCAATGCCGATTGGGCACGCAGGAAGGGGCTTTATGCAGAATTGCATCCTTCGGCTGAGAGCATGGACGAATCCATTCAGCGACTGGCCAACCAGTTGGCCCGCACCAGTCCTGAAGCAGTGGCCGAGCTGAAAAAAGTATTCTGGGAAGGCACCGAAAACTGGGACGAGCTTCTATTCCGCCGCGCTGAGATCAGCGGAAGGCTGGTTCTGAGCTCCTTTACCCGCGAAGCCATCGCTTCCTTCAAGGCCAAGGCGAAATAGGAATCTGATTGCCCGGAGCAATGCTTCGAGGTAGCGCTTTCATATGCCATAAGGCCTTACCTCAGCAGCCTTCGTTATACATCACGCTAAAGCCGGTAACCTTGTTGTTGGTAAGGTAAAAAACGATCACGGTATTGCTTTCATCGCCATAAAGTGTAACAACTGAACGCGTCTTGCTTTTGACGGTATAATTCTGCTCATAGTCCGGCGCAATATGCATAGTGAAATCCTGGTAGGTGCTTACGATCTTGAGCTTGTCATCGCCTATCGCAATGCCCGACCTTGTTTTAAGCTGGGCACCTGAGCTTTTTACCTCATATACCACAAAAGATTTGTTCTCGGCATCGAGGGGATCCCTGTCAAGCATAACCTCGTAAGCTATGTCCTTGTAAACAAAGCTTACCGTATCCCGTTGCCAGTCGTCGGTCTTACGCAGGTTCACCGGCTTGAGAGATTTGCCTGTAAGCTTTTCCAGCTGCTCTTTTTTCATGCCGACCCTGATCTCGCCTATGCCGCTCATGGAAACGGTAAGGCTGTTGGTCTGGGCTATGGATGTTCCGAACAAAAAGATCAGCAGCAGTGTTGGTATGGTACGCATATCGCAGCTATTTGTTTTTCGAATGTAAGCAGATTTATGGAGCGTTTCACCGCCGATAATTTTGAAAGTCTTTGTCATATGCTGGCCAAAAGCGACCGGCACTTTAAGACTGTTATCAAAGAATACGGCATACCTCCCATGTGGACGAGGCCCAATAGCTTTTCATCCCTTGTGCTGACCATACTTGAACAGCAGGTATCGATCGCCTCGGCCTATGCGGCTTATAAAAAGCTGAAGGCAAAGACCGGGGGGATAACACCTGCGAGGCTGCTGGCTCTTTCAGATGAAGACCTGCGTGCCTGCTATCTCAGCCGGCAGAAGATCGTTTATACCCGCGGGCTGGCCAATGCCATTCTTTCGAAACAGATCGACCTGAGAAAGTTCCGTCACCAGCCCGACGAGCTGATAAGGGCCGAACTGAAAAAGCTAAAGGGCATAGGCGACTGGACCGTCGATATTTACCTGCTTCATTGCCTGGGGCGCACCGATGTGTTTCCGCTGGGCGATCTTGCTCTTGTAAACTCAATAAAAATGCTGAAGAAGCTGCCTGGTGCCAGTAAGGAGGAGCTGCTGCAGCTATCCGAAGCCTGGAAGCCCTATCGTTCCATAGCTACCATGATCTTCTGGCATTACTATATCAGGAAACGGAATATAAAAGTACTTGCCTGAGCGGCTTGGATACCGCTGCAGGCAGGTCTTCAGCTTACATATACAATCCGCCGTCAACGCTTATTACCTGCCCGGTAACATAGGCGCTAAGATCGGATGCAAGGAACAGCGTTACATTGGCGATATCTTCGGAAGATCCAAAACGGCCCAGTGGGATGCCGGCCTTGTACTTATCGGCCTGTTCGCCGTCTTTAAGATAGCTGGTCATATCCGTTTCGACAAAGCCGGGCGCAATAGCATTGCAGCGCACGTTGCGGCTGCCAAGCTCTTTAGCCACGCTCTTGGTAAAGCCCAGAATTCCCGCCTTGCTGGCTGCATAGCTAGCCTGTCCCATATTGCCCATCAGACCTATTACTGAACTCATGTTAATAATGCTTCCGCTTCTTGCCTTCATCATGGGCTTTATGATCTGTTTTGTCATGTAAAAAACGCTGTTGAGGTTCACGTCTATCACATCGTTCCATTGATCAGGCGTCATGCGCAGCAGCAGGTTGTCTTTTGAGATGCCTGCGTTGTTTACACATACATCCACGGTGCCGAATTCCTTCACCACCTCGTTCACGAAGCTTTCGCAATCGGCCACGATGCCGGCATTGCTGCGATAAGCTTTTGCCTTTACACCCATGGCAATCAGCTTCTGTTCAAGCGCCGCGGCTTTCTCAGCACTGCTTTCGCTTACATAGCTGAAAGCGATATGGGCGCCCTGTTCGGCAAATTTCAAAGCGATTCCTTCCCCGATGCCGCGTGCTGCTCCGGTAATGATGGCTACTTTGTTCTCTAGTAGTTTCATGCGTTGGTTTTTGTGTGAGCAAATGTAATCCTATTGTGTTTTCCTTCCTTCGTCTGGACAATTAGCCCGCCAGGTGAATGGCGATAAAGAACAGAAGGAATTTATAGATGTACTCTATGAAAAAAGCAAGGGCGAGGCAGTAAAGGATTGTATACCCTATGCGGTGCCAGAGGCGGAGGCCAAAGAAGCGCCTCGAAGCCCTGGCCACGTAAAGGGCCACCACAGCCATGGCTGCTACAATAATGAAGTCGTCCGAAAACAGGGAGGCGTTCAGGCCTAACAGCACGAGCAGGAGGAGCAGGAGCGGCAAGAGGAGAAAGCTCCATAAAATGAAAAAAGATCCCGTTTCCACGCTGAAGATAAAATGGTCGAAATAAAGCTTTCGTTTCCTGGAGGCCATCATCCAGGAAAAGAGGGCCATGACCGGCAGGATGGTGAAAAGGAGGAATTTCGACACCTTCTCGCCTTTCTGGTGGAATAGGGTTTCGGCCTGGGCTTCGGTGAGCTGCTTCGCTTGCATCAGCTCTGTTACCTTCCTCACCGCGTAGCCGCCGTAGAGATTGTGTTGCATATGATAGGCCAGCTTCATGTTCAGCCCCTGGAAAACAGGAAAGAGTAAGTAGAGAATCACGAGCATCAAGAAAAATGAGATTGGCTTGAAGTATTTCTTCCGGATGCCATTGCAATAGTCCTCGGATAGCTTTCCGGGCCTGGTGAGCACCGCCCCCAGTGTGTTGAAAAAGCTGCCTTCGAAATGCGTAACGAAATGAAAGGCTTCTTCCAGCAGGTGGGGGACCGACTTGTCGTGATCGGTGTATACTTTTTCTCCGCACCGGTTACAATAGGTTCCTTCGAAGGTGTGGCCGCAGTTCCTGCAGCGGTGTAAGGTAGCTGCCATTAGTTGGTGCTAGGCTATAAATGTAAGGATTTCCTCCAGGAATTTACGGTCATTGCTAAGCCTGGGCACCTTGTGCTGGCCTCCCAGCTTTCCCTTGCTGCTAAGCCAGTTGGTGAAAGTATGGCGTGGAGCGGCTTTTACAACGGGGAGACGAAGAGCTATGTCCTTATGCCGCTTGGCCTCGTAATCGCTATTGATGTTCTTGAGGGCAGAGTCAAGCTCGTAGGCAAAGGCCTGCAGGCTTTCGGGGTCCCTATCGAATTCGATCAGCCATTCATGGGCGCCATTGCTGCCCTCGGAAAAATAAACGGGTGCAGCTGTATAGTCGCTCACAACGGCACCGGTCTGCCTGCTGGCGATGGCAATAGCCTTATCGGTATTGTCGACGATCACTTCCTCGCCAAAAGCATTGATATAATGCTTCAGCCGTCCGGATACTTTTACGCGGAAAGGCTTGAGGCTGGTGAACTGGATGGTATCGCCAATAAGGTAACGCCAAAGGCCTCCGTTGGTTGTGATGACCAGCGCATAGTTCTTGCCTGTTTCCACCTCATCGAGCTGGATGGTCCTTGGCTTTTCGCTTCCGTATTCCGATACGGGCATGAACTCATAGAATATACCATGGTCGCACATCAACAGCATACCTTCTTCATTGATATCGTCCTGCGCGGCAAAAAAGCCCTCCGAGGCATTGTACATTTCAAGGTAGTTGATCGGAGCGCCTATCAATTTTTCAAACTGCTGCTTGTAGGGCACAAAGGAAACCCCTCCGTGCAGGTAAAGCTCGAGGCTGGGCCATACTTCTTTTATATTCGCTTTGCCGGTGATCTCGAGTATCCTTTTCAGCAGCACGATAAGCCAGGTAGGCACGCCGGCCATGGAGGTAACATTCTCCGCTATGGTTGCGTGGGCAAGCTTTTCGATCTTGCTTTCCCATTCGTCCATCAGGGCGATGGACAGATCGGGTGTACGAAGCCAGTTGCTCCAGAAGGGAGAATTTTGCAGTACCACCGCGCTGAGGTCGCCATAATGCACCTCGTCGTTCACACTGTTGATCTGGTGGCTGCCTCCTATTACCAGGCCCTTGCCGGTAAGCAGGTCGCTGTAAGGATGGCTGGCATAATAGAACGACAACACATCTTTCGAAGCCCTGTAATGATTTTCTTTCAGGCTTTCATCGCTTACCGGGATGAATTTGCTCTTATCGCTGGTAGTACCGCTGCTTTTTGCAAACCAGCTTACAGGTGTATTCCACAACAGGTTTTCCTCACCCTTCATCATCCTTTCGATATAAGGCTTAAGGTCCTCATATTCGTGTATCGGTACCTGTTGTTTGAACTGTGCCAGCGATTGTATGCGATCGTAATGCAGGTTGCGCCCTATTTCGGTATACTGGCCCGATGCCACCAGGTTCTGCCATACGATGAATTGCGCGCTCACGGGATCATTCATCCATTGCTCGATGGACCAGATGCGCCAGCGGGCCAAACGCGATATGGCAGGGCTTAGGAGCTTCATGCAGGCGGAAAGATAAAGAGAATATCGAACAGACGAACAAGCGGCACCGAGGATGCTGCAATATCCCTGTGCCACCTTCAGCCGGTAACCTGATGCACGCCCGGCGGCGGCGCAGGCTATCCAAGACCTTAAAGTTCGGGCAGGGCGTCGGGATCGATTTCCTGGAGCAGGTAGTCTTTTCGCTTGAGCTCAAAATTTCTTCCCAGGTAAAGCTTTTTCACCTGCTCGTCCTGGGCAAGCTCTTCCGCTGTTCCATGCTTGAAGATCTTTCCTTCGATAAGGAGATAGGCCCTGTCGCAAATAGACAGGGTTTCGGTTACGTTATGATCGGTGATCAGTATGCCGATGTTCTTGTATTTGAGCTTGGCTACGATTGCCTGGATATCTTCTACGGCGATAGGATCGATACCTGCAAAAGGCTCGTCCAGCAGGATGAATTTAGGATCCACCGCAAGGGCACGGGCTATTTCAGTACGCCTTCTTTCTCCACCGCTCAATACATCTCCCGGACTTTTGCGCACATGCTGCAGGCGGAATTCGGCGAGCAGTGATTCAAGCTTTTCCTTTTGCTCCCTGCGCGAAAGCCTCGTCATTTCGAGTACCGCACTGATATTATCCTCCACGCTCAGCTTACGAAAAACCGAAGCCTCTTGAGGAAGATAGCCTATGCCCATCTGCGCACGCTTATACATGGGTAGCTTGGTAATGTTCTTGTCCTCCAGGTATACCTCTCCTTCGTCGGGACGGATCAACCCCACCGTCATGTAGAACGTGGTGGTCTTGCCTGCACCGTTAGGCCCCAGCAAACCCACGATCTCGCCCTGCTTCACCTCGATGGAAACATGGTTGACCACTGTTCTTGAGCGGTAGCGTTTCACGAGGTCCTTTGTATGGATCGAAATGCTCAATGAATAAGTTTTGGTAAAAATAGCAGAAAGCGGGTAAGAAAGAAGTTAAACTGGGGCAGTAGCAGGCTCCTGGCTTGTTTCAGCGCTGTCATAAATAGAGAGCCTGGTGAGGCATCAAGAGTTTCACCTGCCTGCTTTATTAACAGATTTATTCGGCTGGAACTCTTGTCCAATCCTTGTTTTTCCCCGTTTCGCATAGTAAGTTTGCGCAGTTTATGAAAGTAATCGACCACCTAAGCCAGGCTAAGGGCACGCCTGTTTCTTTCGAAATCCTTCCACCGCTCAAAGGCAAAGGCATCAATGCCCTCTGGGAACATCTGGATCCATTGATGGAATTCAAGCCCTCGTTTATCAATGTCACCTATCACCGGAGCGAAAGCATGTTCAAGAAAAAGCCTGACGGCACCTTCGATAAGGTTGAAGTAAGGAAGCGTCCGGGCACCGTGGGAATTTGTGCTGCCATCATGAACCGTTATAAGGTGGATGCGGTAGCGCACCTGATCTGCGGCGGCTTCAGCCGGCAGGAAACCGAAGACGCCCTGATCGATCTTAATTTTCTGGGAATTGACAATGTGCTCGTTCTCAGGGGCGATGCTCCCAAGAACGAAAGTGCTTTCGAACCCGAGCCCGGAGGCCACCGTTATGCCATCGACCTGCTGCGGCAGGTAACCAATATGAATAACGGCATCTATATCGAAGAAGACCTCAAGAACGCAGTTAAAACAAATTTTTGCATTGGCGTGGCCGGTTATCCCGAAAAGCATTTTGAAGCGCCCAACATGCAAAACGATCTGCAATACCTTAAAGCCAAGGTCGACGCTGGGGCAGAATACATTACGACCCAGATGTTCTACGACAATAAAAAGTATTTCGATTTTGTAAAGAGCTGCCGCGAAGCTGGCATTAATGTGCCGGTATTACCAGGACTCAAACCAATAAGCACCAAAAAACAGCTGACGGTGATCCCCCGCACCTTTCATGTGGATATTCCGGAAGAACTTTCTACCGAGATCCTCAAATGCAAGACAGATGCGGAGGTGGAGATCGTAGGTACCGAATGGATGCTCAAGCAATCAAAAGAACTGAAGGCTGCGGGCGTGCCGGGCCTGCATTATTACACACTAGGCAAGCCCCATATGGTATCCAATGTGGTGAAGGCGCTTTAAGAACCGCTTTGCACTTTTCATACCTTATAAAAAAGAGCCCTTTACGCATCTGTGTAAAGGGCTCTTCTGTGTTTGCTACCTTATGGCCGGGCATAGGCCCGGAACCGCTATTTTATCTTTTTGAATACCGCTTCATCCACTGTCACCGGGTATTTCTTTTCCAGGTCCGAAAGCCATCTTCTCTCCAGCTCGGCCTGGTAATCGTTGATGAGCAGACCACGGGCTTCTGCAAAGCTACGGGGGGCCGGTTCATTATACACCCGGATGATATAAGCAAATGAAAGCGTGTTATCAGATTTGTTGGTAACCGTACCGGTGATCAGGCCGGGCCTCAGCCGCTCCCTGCCCGGGTTTGGCAGCTGATCCCATTCGAAACGGGCCGAGTCTGCTGATATCCTCTCGCTAAAGCTCATAACGAGCCGCGACCAGGAAGCCGGTGCTTTTTTCAACTGATCGGCAAAGGTCCTGACGGTTTCACCATCGTTGGCATAAAAGATAACTGCGTCGGCACTTTTTTTCCAGGCGTACCTCGACCGGTTGGCCTCGAAATATTTTACCAGCGCGACGGTATCTGTCTGGGCTGGCCCCCATACCTCGCGCTGCATGATCTCGAAAAACAGGTTGCCTTCCTTAAACTCGTTCAGCTGCTGGCGAAAGGCCTCGCTGTACTGCTCCAGGTGATCCTGGTAATAGCTGATGGCCACGGCTTCTGTAAATTCTTCCCAGATCTGCGGATAGGGTTTTACCCCGCTTCCGTCGGATTTGAAGCGGAAGGTTTGGGCAAAGCTCACCCAGTCGGCAACGGTCTTTGTGCTGCTGCCCATGGCAAAAAGCGGGCTGCCGCCATGGAGGCTGAGCCGGCGGCCGATAGGTTTCGGCGCAATGGCGCTGTCGGTATAAAGAAAGAGTTCTGTGCTGCTGAATCCAAAAGGTTTATATACGTCCCTGTTGGCCAGTATCCTGCGCTTGAGGGCGGCTGTGGTGGTCGCTATCCTGTCGCTCAGCTCTACTTTCTGGCGCAGTGCTTCCATGCCTTTTGTGTCGGAGCGGCTGCTCACGGCAGGTGTAAGAGCGAGTCTCTTTACAATATGATAACCGTGTGCAGTAAGAAAAGGTTTGCTGATGGCACCATCGGCCTTGAGAGAGAACACGGCATTTTCAAAAACCGGATCGTACTGTCCTGTTCCAAAATCAGGGATCTGGCCATTAGCTGCCGCAGATATGACGTCATTGCTGAAAGCCGCTGCCAGCTTGCCAAAATCATCGCCTTGCTGCAGTCGGTTGTAGATCGAATCCGCTAGTTTTTTTATACCTGCTTTTGCAGCTTCATCCGCACCTGGCGGAAAGGCGAGGAGAATCTGGCCTGCCTTCATGCGACCCCTGCTTTTTCTTTCCTCGAGGTTTTTGAAAATATGAAAGCCGGCCTTTGAGCGGTATACCGGCGATATTTTTCCGACAAGTGTATTGTAGGCCAGGTTCTCGAGCTCGTATGGAAGGCTGAAAACCGTTATCCAGTTAAGGTCTCCCCCATTGGCGCCTGCCGATGGATCCTCTGAGTACAGACGGGCGGTTTCTGCAAAAATGCTTCCCGCCGACAATTTCGCATAAGCTTCGGCCGCCTTCTTTTCTTTTGCCGCAGACCTGGCGCTGTCCACGGGATCGGCAGCGATAAAGATATGAGCCAGGTGTATCTCTTTTTGCGCGCGTAGGAAAGCCTCTTCCACCAGCTTGTCGACACCCTCCTTATCGTTCAGGTAAGAGGGCAGTATCTGGCGGCGCAGGTTATCGATATCGTCGAGCAGCTGTGGAAGCGTATCGTATCCCCTGGCCCTGGCCTCTTTGATCTTTAGCCGGGAGGCTATATAGAGCTGAAGATATTCCCGAAGCGATTTTTCGGTCCGCGAGCCGGTATTGTTCTTGCTATAAGCGGTCAGGAATTCTTTGACCTGTACAGAATCGTTCCCGTAGCGGAACAGGGTCTGGGCCGAGCCCGCAAAGGCCATCAGCACCAAACCGGCGGTGAGCAGTTTTTTCATGGTGTTTATTGGTTTTTCTTCGCCCTGAAGGCAAGAATCTCGTCTATTTGTTCAAGCGTTACCTTTTTGGCGATGATACGCTTGTCTTTATCAAGGAGGTACAAAGTAGGAAATGTTTGCACATCATACAACTGCGAGTAGCTCGGAATACCGGCGTTGATGCGCGCCATATCGTCCTGCTTGGAATAGTAAACGTGCGTCCAGCTGGAAAGCTTGTGATCGTGGATAAAGGACATCCAGTCCTTTTTCGAGCCCTCGGTTTCCTTGGCCAATCCAAAAAGCGTCATTCCCATTCCTTTCCAACGGGCGTGGTAGGCGCTGTCGAGCTTAGGCACCACTTCCTTACAATGACCACATCGGGGATCCCAAATGGCCACGAGGGTATAGGCAGACTGAAGGCCGTAAAGGTTTACTTTCTTTCCGGCTGTGTCGGGCAGCTCCACATCGGCTGCTGGCGTACCCATGATGTTGGCCATCAGGCTATAAGCCCGGTCGGTAATGATCTTCTTGCCCTTGTCGTTCAGCCAGGGATAGCTTTTCTGCGAAAAATATTTTTCAAACAGGTGCACAAAAACAGCATCCTCCCACATGTATTTCTGGTTGAGGTAGCGGTTCACGAACTTGAGCAGCAGAAATTTCTGCATTTCTTCGCTGGCACTTGCATAACCCAGCATATAATCTAGCTCCCTGATCACGGAGTCGGCCGAAGGATAGACCAGCTGCTCGTAATATTTATCCAAACGGGTCTCAAAAAAAGGCGTGCGGACGAGGCGATCATCAAAAAAATTCACGCCGTCCCAGTAATGAGCTTTATAGTAACGGTAGGCAAAAAGAGAATCTTTTGCTGCTGCCGGGTCGTTTTTCGGCACTTCCGGTTCCTTCATGGCCTTTAGCAGCGTGGCCAGGAGACTGTTGGGCTCCTTTGTCATGATACCGTTCCGGTAATTCTTGACGGTGGTATTAATGGCATCGATCTGTGCGGTAATAGCGGCAGAATCCTTTTTGTCTGAGGCCGACCGCAGCTTGTAAAGCGAGTCGATCGCTTTTCCGTTGCGGCCCATGAACTCCTGGTAAGACCGGAAAGCAGTGTTCTCAGCCGAGTTTTCAAAACGCAGGGTGCGAAGGTCCGCTGTATCGGCCACTACCGAAAACCGCTGGTTCTGGTCTATGAGGATCTCGAAATTGCGGGACCGGTCGGGAAAGCCGATGAGGTAAATACCGCCACCCAGCTTCTTATTTCCTTTGAATACAGCCTGGCTTTTATCGTCGAGCTTTACCGAATCAATGATCGGCAGCTGTTTTCCATAATAATGGCCCAGATAGATATATTGATTCCTGAAGGGCTTGAGGGTCACTTTGATCTCGTAACCCTGCTGGGCAAAAGCAGAACCTGTTAAGAGAAAAAGCAGAGCGGTGGCAAAATATTTCATAAGATCACTATGGTCCGTAAAAATATCATAAAAGAGGGCAAACTTGGTTAAAGAGTTGCAAAGGAGTGAAGAAGGAACAGGATATATGAGCGCATATTTTATGATCGATCTGCTTCCAGGGCAGGCTTTTCATCTCCCGGTCCTGGAAAAGGATCTTGCAGCGCCGCGCCCCTTGGCGCTGCCCGCCCAACTGCCGGCCGCAAACCAGCAACTAAAAGCTAATTTTGCCCGGTGAGAAACAAAAAACCGATCGTATTAGAGGGAGTGCGCGTAGAAAATTATGCGGCCGAAGGAAAATCGCTTGCCCGCCGCGATGGCAAGGTCATTTTTATTGAGAATGTTGTGCCTGGGGATGTGGTAGATGTAAGGCTGTCGAAGAACAAAAAGGACTGGGCCGAGGGCCACCCGGCCCGCTTCATTTCATATTCCAGCGAGCGGGTAGAGCCTTTCTGCCAGCATTTTGGCGTTTGCGGGGGCTGCCAGTGGCAAATGCTTCCCTATGAAAAGCAGCTGCAGTATAAGCAGCAGCAGGTATTTGATAATCTTTCCCGCATAGGCAAGATCAGCCTGCCACCCATGCGGCCGATTGCGGGCACCTCGCAGGACCGGTTTTACCGCAACAAGCTCGAATATACATTCAGCACGAAGGAATACCTCCCGGCGGGCAGCTTTGACCGGATGGACCGGGAGAAGGGCCTCAGGAATGTATTGGGATTTCATGCCAAAGGATTTTTCGACAAGATCGTCAACATAGAAAAATGCTGGCTTCAACCCGAGCCCAACAATGCCATTCGCAACAGCCTGCGCGATTTTGTGGCAGAGCGGGGTTACAGCTTTTACGATTATCGCGAGCACCGGGGCCTGCTTCGCAATCTGCAGCTGCGGATCTGCACTACGGGCGAGGTAATGGTCAATCTTGTGCTGGGAGAGGATGATGAAAAAAAGCGAAACGAGATACTGGAATTTCTCCTGGACCGGTTTCCCGGCATCACCACCCTGCTTTATACGATCAACCTCAAAAAGAATGACTCGATCCACGACCTCGAGCCTGTTACCTATGCCGGTAAAGGTTATGTAACGGAAAGGCTGGAGGATTTTGTGTTTAAGATCGGACCCAAATCTTTCTTCCAGACCAATACAAAACAGGCGGAAGAGCTTTACCGCATCACAAGGGAGTTTGCCGGGCTGGATGGAAGCCAGGTACTGTACGACCTTTACTGCGGAACAGGCAGCATCGGCATATTCTGCAGCAGGGGAGCCAAAAAGATCATCGGTGTTGAAATGATCGATGCAGCCATAAGGGATGCAAGGGAGAATGCCCTGCTCAATCATATAGACCATGCGCATTTCTTCAGCGGCGATGTGATCGATGTTTGCGACGATGCCTTCTTTGAAAGGCATGGACAGCCGGATGTGATCATTACCGACCCGCCCAGGGCTGGTATGCATGAAAAATTGGTTAAAAAGATACTGGAAATGGCTGCGCCCACTGTAGTTTATGTAAGTTGCAATCCCGCCACCCAGGCCAGGGACCTCTCCCTGCTCGATGAAAAATACGAGGTGCGGCAGATACAGCCGGTGGATATGTTCCCTCATACCCATCACATTGAAAATGTGGTCCAGTTAAAACGTAAATAAAACAGATGAGCGATTTCAGGTACTACAGGCCGAACAATTTTCCACCAGTCGTAAAGAATTTGATCATTATCAATGTGCTGGTTTGGATAGCACAGCTGATATTCGACAGGGAGGGACCCTATCTTACAGGAAGGCTTACCAACCTGCTGGCGCTCTACCCTATCGACAGCGAGGAGTTCAGACCCTACCAGATCGCCACCCATATGTTCACGCATTCCAACTATACTCCTTACGGGCAGATCGTGTTCCAGCACATCCTGTTCAATATGTTCGGTCTGTGGATGTTTGGTAAAATGCTGGAGAATGTGTGGGGACCGAAGCGCTTTCTGCTGTTTTACCTGGTTTGCGGCGTGGGTGCGGCTATAGCTCACCTGGCGGTTCAGTATTTTACAGGGGGCTACAGCGCTGCCATCGGTGCTTCGGGGGCCGTGATGGGCATTTTTGCCGCCTTTGCCTATCTATTTCCGAATACCGAGCTTTTTATCATGTTCATACCCATACCCATCAAGGCCAAATGGGCCGTGCTGGGTATGGCGGCCATAGACCTTTTCGGCGGCGTGACCGGCGGGGGCAATATTGCACATTTTGCCCACCTGGGTGGGGCACTTACCGGATTTATTTTGGTACTCATTTGGAACAAAACCAACCGTAAACGGTTTTATTAATGTGGCAGATAAATTGCAGTTTTAGATCAACACCATGAGTTACTATCAACAACAAAACAGGCACAGGCTCTCTATAGGCCAGGATGGCAATGCCCTGGTAATGCTCATTGCCATTAACCTGATCGTATTTGTCATCCTTGCTTTTATCAAGGTTGTCTACTATTTCAGCGAAGGCGGCAAGGGCCTGGAAGCCTTCAACAACGGCTTTCTTAACTGGGTTACCCTGCCGGCCGACCTTGATAAGTTCAAGGCAAGGCCTTGGACCCTGTTTTCCTATATGTTTGTGCACGATACTACCAGGGTCTGGCACATCGTAGGCAATATGCTCTGGCTCTGGGCTTTTGGCTATATCCTCCAGGACCTCACCGGTAACCGGAAGCTTATCCCTGTCTTTATCTACGGGGCGCTGGCCGGTGCTTTTGCTTATATGCTGGCCTTCAATGTGGTTAACCCGCTAAGAGAGCTGATGCCCAATGCAGAAATGATGGGCGCCTCGGCCGGCATTATGGCCATTGCCATTGCGGCAACTACCCTTGCCCCCAATTACCGCATTTTCACCATGCTCAATGGCGGCATACCCATTTGGGTTGTTACCGTTATCTACCTGATACTTGACCTGGCCATGATCCCCGAAGGAAACCACGGCGGCCATATTGCCCACATTGCAGGCGGCGCCATGGGTTTCTTTTTCATGGTCATGCTGCAGAGGGGGCGCGATATGAGCCTTTGGATGAACAATGTTTACGACTGGGCCAATGACCTCTTCAACCCCGAAAAGCCCAAAAAAGGCAAAGTGGTGAAGTCGCAGCTTTTTTACAAGGCCAAGGTGCAACCCTTCACAAAGACCCCCCTGGTAACCCAGCAAAGAATAGACGAGATCCTCGACAAGATCAACCAGAAAGGCTATAATTCACTCAGTGAGGATGAAAAGGAAATGCTGAAAAGGGCAAGCAAGGAAGACCTGACCTGAACGGGCATGCGGCAAAGACCATGATACCACCCCATGACCTGCCGGCGCAATCTTGCAGCCCATTTCATTCATCTTCATCTATTTGAGTAAATTCGCGTTGATGGCCACCTCTTACAGACGCTTTACCAAGGTCAGTTTTATCGTGCTCAATGTGCTGGCAGCGATTGCTTTCCTGCTCGGCTGTCTGGCTCCTTATCTCAACCCGAAAGATTGGTGGCTTATATCACTCACCGGTCTTGGATTTGCCTTTAGCATCATCACGCTTATCGCCTTTCTTTTTTTCTGGCTCGTCTTCAAGCTCAAGTATACCCTCATTTCACTCATCCCCCTGCTCATCGGGTGGAAAAGCATTTCGGTATTTTTTGCCTTTCACCTGCCGGATAAATTCCGGCACGAGCGGCCCGATAATGTACTCAGGGTTGCACAATGGAATGTTGCCCGCTTTTCCGAACTCAAAAAGAACAACAATAAGGGCAGCCAGACCCGCCTTTCCATGTTTGACCTCATCAGGGAGCAGGATGCCGGGGTGATCTGCATGCAGGAATTCTTTACCTCCATGCACCCCGACTACTACGATAACCTCAATCATATGATGAAGGAGCTGGGTTATCCTTATTACTATTACTCCTGGGATAACGATGGCCATCTTAAGTGGATCGGCCAGGCGATATTTTCGCATTATCCTATTATCAGTAAGGGTATGATCCGGTTTCCCAGGCCCGGCATGCCTGAGTCGCTGATCTATACCGACCTCCTCTTCAACAGAGATACGGTGAGGGTCTATACCACCCACCTGCAATCGGTGCAATTTAAAAAGCAGGACTACGAAAGCATAGAAAACATCAAGAATACAGGGGACGATATGGTGGAGAACTCCAGGAATATATTCAGCAAGCTTAAGCGCGGCCAGGTACTCAGATCGGGGCAGGCTGAGATCGTGCGTTCACTTACTTCGCAATCGCCCTATCCCTTTATTCTTACAGGCGATTTCAATGATGTACCCAATTCCTACACCTATTTTACCATCAAAGGATCTAACCTGCAGGACGCCTTCCTTGCAAAAGGCCTCGGCGTTGGCAGAACCTATTCCAACATAGCGCCAACCCTGCGCATCGACTATATCCTCGCCACCAAGGATTTTTCGGTAAAACAGTTCAACCGTATCGTTCGCGACTACTCCGATCATTATATGCTCGTTGCCGACCTGGAGCTCAAGGGCAGGTAGCCAGGGCCTTGCAACCGCAACAACCATAAACCTCGAACCAAAAACGATTATTTCCTTTCTTTGCAGCTATGAGCCAATTGAAAGTGTACAATTCCTATATAAGAGATAAAGAGGAATTCGTATCCCTTGTGCCGGGACACGTGGGCATGTATGTGTGCGGACCAACCGTAAGCGGCGAAAGCCACCTGGGCCATGCCAGGCCCTACATCACCTTTGATGTGGTTTACCGCTACCTGCAGCACCTTGGCTATAAAGTAAGGTATGTGCGCAACATTACCGATGCCGGGCATTTCGAGGAAGAAGGCAGGGAGGCCGAAGACAAGATTTCCAAAAAAGCGGTGATCGAAAAGCTCGAGCCCATGGAGCTCGTTCAAAAATATACCAACCTCTTTCATTGGGCCATGGCCCAGTTCAACTGCCACCCGCCAAGCATCGAGCCTACGGCTACGGGGCATATCGTGGAGCAGATATCGATGATCCAGCACCTGATCAAGGCCGGCTTTGCCTATGAAGTGAATGGCAGCGTGTACTTCGACGTAAAAAAATACGCCCAGGACCATGATTATGGAAAGCTTAGCGGACGGGTCGTGGATGACCTGCTGGAAACCACGCGTGAGCTCGAGGGACAGCATGAAAAAAGGAACAAAACCGATTTTGCCCTCTGGAAAGCGGCGCCGCCCGAGCACATTATGCGATGGAACAGCCCCTGGGGTGAAGGTTTTCCCGGCTGGCATATTGAGTGCTCGGCCATGAGCACCAAATACCTGGGCAAGCAGTTCGATATCCACGGCGGCGGCATGGACCTGCTCTTTCCGCACCACGAGAGCGAGATTGCCCAAAGCACGATCTGCAACAATATATCGCCTGTACGCTATTGGATCCACAATAATATGATCACCATCAACGGGCGCAAGATGGGTAAGAGCTATAACAATGTGATCAAGCTCACAGAATTGTTCAGCGGCGAGCACCCATTACTGGAAAAAGCCTATTCGCCCATGACGGTAAGGTTCTTTATCCTGCAAACGCATTACAGGAGCACGCTCGACTTCAGCAACGAGGCCCTGCTGGCTGCAGAAAAAGGCCTGAAACGCCTGATAGAAGCTTATGAATGGCTCAAGTCCGCCAGCTTTGCACATGAAGGCAGCCAGTCGGTGAATACGGCGCTCAACGATAAAGTGACCAGGCTGCTGTCTGAATTCGATGTGTTCATGAACGATGATTTCAGTACAGCAAAAGTGCTGGCCAATATGTTTGAGCTGGCGCATGTGATCAATTCTTTGAAAGATAAGACCATCAGCGCTTCGGAGCTGCCTATGGATACCCTGCAGCTGTTCCAGCATAAGATGAAGGTGTTTGTGGAGGATGTGCTGGGCCTGAAAGCCGAAAGCGAGGCCGAAGCCGATAAGCTCAAAGGCGTGATGCAGGTGCTGATAGAATTGCGAAAGGAAGCCCGTGCAAAAAAAGACTGGATGACCTCCGACAAAATAAGGAACCAGCTTGCTTCCATCGGCATACAGCTGAAAGATGAAAAGGATGGCAATATGAGCTGGACCTTGCAATAAGAAAGCACCGCTTTCCTGGAGATCATTTACCATCAGCATTGCAAGATCATTTAATGGCGCCCATGAACCGCACATTGCTTACCACGGCCGACGGCTCGCATACCATATCGATCCCTGAGCTCAACCTTACCTATCACTCGCGCTGGGGTGCCATCCAGGAGTCGATGCATGTATTCATACAAGCCGGCCTGCACCTTTCAGGACAAAGGAAGCCTGGTGCGGTTTCCATTTTCGAGATGGGCTTTGGCACAGGCCTCAATGCCCTGCTTACAGCCATCGAATCTGCTAAGCTTAGCCTGCCGGTTCACTATACGGCCATAGAACCTTTTCCACTTACCGCGGAAGAAATATCGCAGCTCAATTATACCGACCGTCTAGGCCACGCTGCTTTGTTCAACGCCATACATGAAGGTGGCTGGGAAGAGAATAAAACCATACATCAGCACTTCATCCTGCGCAAAGAGCGTACTACCTTGGCCGATTTTGAGCCTCAACAAGCCTTCGACCTTATTTATTACGATGCCTTTGCCCCGGCAGCCCAGCCGGAGCTATGGGATCTCCAAGCTTTTCAAAAGCTTTTTTCCATGCTCGAACCTGGCGGGCATCTTGTTACCTATTGCTCCAAAGGCGATGTGAAGAGGGCCATGACCGCTGCAGGCTTTACCGTAACCAAATTGCCCGGCCCACCGGGGAAAAGAGAAATGCTCAGGGCTGAAAAGCCATTATTGTAATAGCCCGGCAAGCAGCAAGTACAAACTTCACTACATTTATACATGTCCTACACCGCTCATCTCCTGCGCGATAAAAAGCTGGCAAAGCTTGTTGAGGGCCGCGAAGCTTTCAGCCTGCAATCGCACCGGAACATCTGCCTTCGACTTTGTGCCTCCATCATGAGCCAGCAGCTGTCGACCAAGGTAGCCAAGGTCATTTTTCACCGCTTTCTCGAGCTATACGATGGCAAAGAGCCCACCCCCGCACAGATCGTTGCTACCCCTTTCGAAAAGCTGCGCGGCATAGGGCTCAGCAATGCAAAAGCAGGTTATGTGCAGAACGTAGCTCAATTTGCGATCGAGCATAGCCTCTCCGATACCAGGCTCAAAAAAATGAGCAATGAAGAGATCATTGCGCTGCTTACGCAGATCAAGGGTGTAGGCCAATGGACTGTGGAAATGCTGCTGATGTTCACCCTTGGCCGGGAAGACGTTTTTTCGGTGGATGATTATGGCATCCAGGTTGCGATGAAGAAGCTTTATAAGCTTGATGACAGCAATAAAAGAGCTTTTAAGGAAAAGATGCAGCACATAGCCGCCAGATGGTCGCCCTACCGCACCTATGCCTGCCTGCACCTCTGGCAGTGGAAGGACGATCCGCCGATGGTCAAAAGGAAAAAATCTACCTGATCAAACCTGCGCCCCTGAACCTAGTAAAGCCCGCATCGATCCAGGCATACATGTACAATGATGGCCTGCAGCTGCCTTTAGCCTACGTTCCAGGTATTTGTATTATGAAATTCTTTTTCTTATAGAAACACTTTCTCGGCCTTTGCCAGGTAAGAAGGATCGATGGCGGCACCCAGTCCCGGCGCACCTGATACCGAGATCACACCCTTATCGAGATAGGTGATGCCACCGGACACAGGGTCTTCGGTGAACATCAGCGGTGTATCGAAGTCGCAGTGGTGAATATGATCGTTGGCGAGGGCAAGGTGTGCGGCTGCCGTCATTCCCAACCTCGATTCCATAAAACCGCCAACCTGCATGTGCATGCCGGCCGCAGCACCCAGGCGGGCGATCTTCAATCCCTTGTAAAAACCGGAAGACTTACCCAGCTTTATATTGAACATGCTGCAGGCCTTGAGGCTTATGAGCCGCTCGGCATCGTGCTCGTCGCCGCAGCTTTCATCGGCCATGATCTCGATCGGCGATGCTGCCGATACCCGGTTGAGCTCCATAAAACGATGGCGGAGTATGGGCTCTTCGCAATGTTCGATCTTGAACGGCGCGAGGGCTTGCAGCACCTCTATCGCCCTGTCGGCGGTTTGCCATCCCTGGTTGGCATCGATGCGCAGGGGATGCGCATCGCCAATGCCTTCCCTGATGGCCTTTATTCTTGCCACATCCTTTTCCTTGCTTTCGCCCAGCTTTACTTTAATAGCGGGAAAGCCCTGCTCTTTGAAACGCACTGCATCGGCCCTCATTTTTTCGGGGCTGCCTATGCTTACCGTCATATCGGTTTCAAGCAGCTTGCTGTTGCTGCCGCCCAACAGCTCATATACCGGAACACCGGCGTGCTGGCCTGCTATATCGTGCAGGGCTATATCAAAAGCGCTTTTGATGCTGCTGTTGCCATAGATGGTCCTGTCCATCGCTTCCATGCATCCTGCTATATCGAGCGCATCCCTGCCCTTCAGCACTTTTCCAAAATACTGGGCCACTACAAAGCAGGTATCCACACTTTCGCCATTGATGGTCATATACGGGCTGCATTCGCCATAACCCGCATGGCCGTCGCCCGTGCGAACAACGACCACCACGTTCTGAACTTCATTGATCGGACCCAACGATATTACAAAAGGCTCCTTGAGGGGAATAAACAGTTTATAGATCTCAACAGAAGTGATGGCAGTACCCTTCATCGAACAAATTTTATGCAATAAAGTTAAAAGCCCGCGGACTCCGCAATAAAATTATGATTTGCACGATTTGTAAATAGCCCAGAAAATGCATCCGATGAAAAATCTCCTTTACCTTCTGTTTGTACTCACCTGCACTGCTGCCTGCAAAAAAGAAATTGATGAACTGCCGCCAGCCACCGAAACCGGGGCCAATAAATTCGGAGCCAGGGTAGACGGTGCACTCTGGGTTCCTCAAAAATTCGGAGTGATGCAGGGCACCGCCATCCTCGAAGCGCGCTATACCGGCACCGGCGGCGTTTTTATCAATGCCAGGAACTTTGCTTCTTCACCAACGGAAACGGAATTTGAGCTCTATATCCAGAACATCACAGGGCCGGGCACCTACCAGCTCAACACCAATACAGCAAAATTTCCCAATGCCGCTGCAAGCTATGGCTATTATATCAAAAGAAAGCTCATGCCGCAGGGCGAATGGATCACAAACAGCCAGCAGACCGGAAGTATAACTATTACGAAATACGATACCGTCAGCCACATCCTGTCTGGCAGCTTTGCCTTTACGGCTGCCAGCATAGACAATACCGCTAGTCCCTTAGAAGTGACCGAGGGGCGCTTCGATATCAAGGTTCAATAGTCGAACAGTATCCTCAGACCCCCGCTCACCATGAGCGGCTGAGGCGCTTGCTGCCTCCTGTGCAAAAAAGGTGAAGGATAATCGGTGAGAAGAAGCGGTGTCCTTAAATCGCTGTAAATATAAAAACCACTGGCTACCGGGAATTCAAGTCCAAGGCCAAGGTCGAGTGTCAATCGCTTGAACTTGCCCTCGCCTTCCACGGGAATACCTGCTTTATAAAGGGCTGTATCAATGGCGGTGCTCAACGTATTTGCAATCTTTCCTGCCAGTAATCCAAATCCGCCCGTAGCATAAAGGTTCCATCCTGTTTCTGCATCGTAGCTTCCCTTGAGGTATTGCTTCAGACCCAGCGAATAGATATTGTAGCTCATACGGCCACGTACCTCGTAGGGCAACACCTGCGGATTTACAGAGGGACTGACAGCTTCGGCCGCAAAGCTGTTTTCGAACCTGCCCGGCAGGGAATAGCTCAGCCAGGCATAAGCTGCCTGCCTTGGATTGAAATGGAAATTGGCCTGCACCGTTTGGCCGATGGCCCAGGACTCATGCGCCTTATCGAGGTTTCTAATCACCATCACATCCGTGCAAAAGCTGAAGCGCACCTGCCCGTATACCGGTGCACAAAGCATAAGCAAGACAACCGTAATGATCTTTTGCATCATGAGCTATAAAGATAAGGGAGACGGGATGGAATACAGGGCAAGGAAAGGGGTAAGAGGCAGGTAACGCGGCAGGATATTGTCCTTGCCTTGTTCTTCCCGGCCGCTTACCCCTGTTATGAATAGCTTTCGTCTTTAATGAAGGGCCAATGAGCCTGGCTGTTACTTCCGCAGCGTCAGCTCCTGTATCAGGTTCTGCGCCCCACCAAGCTTGTCAACACACCACAGCACAAACCTGATGTCCACGCATATGGTGCGGTTGAGGTCTTTATCAAAAGCGATCTTATGGCTCAGGGCTTCATAGTTGCCGTCAAAAGCAAGGCCTATCAGCTCGCCATTGCCATTGATCACGGGTGAGCCTGAATTACCACCGGTGATATCGTCGGTAGTGATAAAGCCTACCACCAGGTCGTTCTTGCGAGCATCCTTATACTGTCCGAAATCGGCAGCGCGGGCTTTTTGCAATACATCGGCAGGCAGGTCGAATTCATAATCACCGGCCTTGTATTTGTCGAGCAGTCCCTTCATGGTTGTCACATAATCATACTGCACGGCATCACGCGGCTTATAAGCAGCTACCTTGCCATAGCTCACGCGCATGGTAAAGGTGGCATCCGGGTACATCAGCTTTGAAGGATTCATCTCCCTCACGCCTTTTAGATATAAGCGTCCCCATTCTGTGTTTTTTGTATTGAACTGGGTGAACAGCGGTGCATACTTACCCGAATAGTTCCTTACAAAATTCGAAGCCAGGCTGTAGGCTATGTCCTGCTGCAAGGCCGTAGCATCGGGATTGCGGGTAAAGGCATTCCACTTCGCTTCGTCCAGGATCATGGTATTGGTAAAAATGGCCTCCGCATATTTTTGAAAGCTGGCAGGCTTATCAAGGGCGCCGTAATCGTTGCGTATGGCATTGTACAGTCCCTGTGGCTGCTGATCGGCCGGGATGTCTTTCTGGTACATCTGCAGCACCGAAGCAACGATCTTCTGGTCGGAGATCCTGTTATGGCTCTTTAAAAAGTTCTGGCGCTGGGCACTGGCTGCATCCACAGCTTTTTTAATGTCGGCAGTAGAAACACCGGGCTTTACCAGGGCATTTTCTACCTGCTGCAGGCTGGCGGCAAAGGCAAGCAGGGGTGAGCCCAGTATGCCTTCGTTCAGGTATTGGCGATGCATGGCATAGGGCCTCCAGGCTGTATAGGCTGCTTCAAGGTCTTTGAAGATATTCTGGTACTCCGGCTTGCCCTGGGCCCATTTCACAAAGGCGTCTTCGGATTTCTTCTTTTGCCCGTAAACATCGTATTTCAACAGCTGCTTTGTTTCGCCATCGTAAAACTTCCAGTAGTTGGCAATGCTTGCATAATCGGAGGCTAGCTGAAGCTTCACGGCCGGATCGTTCTTCATTTCCTCGAACATGTACTTGAGGCGCATGTCGCGCAGCTTTACCAGTGTGGGATTGTTGATATCGGTGGCCAGCTGAACGCCATAAGAAGACTCATAGCGGTTGGTGCTGCCCGGATAACCCCAGATCATGGTAAACTCGCCTTCCTTCACACCCTTGAGCGAAACAGGCAGGTGCCATTTGGGCTTGAGGGGAACATTGCTGGGGCTATAGGCCGCCGGGCTGCCATCAGGTGCAGTGTACACTCGGAAGATGGAAAAATCGGCAGTGTGACGGGGCCATTCCCAGTTGTCGGTATCGCCACCATATTTGCCAAGGGCCTCGGGCGGCGTGCCAACCAGGCGTACGTCGCGGTAGCGCTGGTATACAAAAGCGAGGAACTGGTTGCCCTTGAATAGGGGGCTTATCCTCGTTTCGATGCTTTTTGCAGGATCGCTCATACGGGCATTGATGGCTGCAAGCACCTGGCCCTGGCGGCTGATGCGTTCCGCACCACTCAGTCCCTTAAGCGAATCGAGCACCATGGCAGTTACATCGTCGATGCGGAGCAGGAACTGAACAGACAGCGAACCGCCGGGAATTTCCTCTCCGCGGTTGCGGGCATAGAAACCATTTTTGAGATAATTGTTTTCTACTGTGCTTGATGCGGCGATCACACCATACCCGCAATGGTGGTTGGTCAGCAGCAGCCCCTGGGCACTCACCATCTCGCCGGTGCAGCCGTTACCGAAAATGATGATGGCATCCTTGAGCGAAGCCTTATTGATGCTGTATAGCTGCTCGCTGGAGAGCTTGAGGCCTTTCTTCACCATATCGTTGTATACCTGCTGGCCAAGCAGCATGGGAAGCCACATGCCTTCATCGGCGGCGGCCCTTGTTGCAAAGGTCAGGCTGAGAATAAAGGCGATAAATAATTTTCTCATGTCATATATATTTTAAGCGGCGCTAAAGTACGGAAAAAGCCGATGGCCAGAGCGTTAAGAACAGGCCCTTCACAACTTCGCCAGTGATATTTCTGCTACAGGTGAAAGAATTTTGAATTAGCCTGGACCGGGCTAGGCGCCATGCGTGCCGATGCTTATCTTAGATAGTAAAACACCACTGCATGAAACTGCCTATAGCCGGAATTGCATTGCTCCTTGTACTGCTTAACCTCAGCGCCTGTAAAAAAAGCGATTCGCCCTCCGCCCCTCCTCCGCCCACCACGCCGGACCCGGGGGTTATACAGCCGCCACCCGCATTTGGCTATTACGTTGTGGGCTATTTTCCTTCTTACAGAAACCTCAATGATGTACCTGATCAGAAGTTCAGGATGTGCAATGTTATCAATTACGCCTTCTTCAGCGTCAATGCCTCCAATGGACTATCCGCACCTTCGGGCGCCACGGCCAGTCCGGCGGCCGTCATCGCCAAGGCAAAAGCCAACAATGCCAAAGTGCTGATGAGCATCAATGATGGAGCCGGGGACGGGCGCACGAATTTCAGGAACATGGCGTCTACCGCCGCAGGGCGCAGCCAGTTTGTGAAGGATGTGATGAACAAGGTGAGAAGCTATGGTTTTGATGGCGTTGATATGGATTGGGAATTCCCAACCACCAGCGACGGAACGGATATAACTTTTACAGCCCTGATGAAGGAGCTTTCCGATTCGCTGCATCGCAATGCACGCTATTACCTTACGGCCGCCATCACGGCCGGCAAATATGCAGGCGGCATCCGCGATGCCGTCAAGACCGAACTATTTACCTATACCGATTGGTTCAATGTAATGGCTTATGACGATTTCAGCACAACGGTACCTTACCGCCATCACAGCGATTACAACCTCGCCGTTACCTGTCTTAACTACTGGCTCAATACCAGGGGCATGCCAAGGGAAAAATGCGTGCTTGGCTTTCCCGGTTATGGACGTCCCTCCGGCATTACGCAGAGCGGCACCGTGCTCGCTTACCGCGATATCCTGTCGAGGGGTGGAAGCGCTCAATCCGATTCGGCCACCGTTAGCAACGGCGGTTTTTCGAACTATACGATCTATTACAACGGTCAGCCTACCGTAAAGAAAAAAGCCATTCTGGCCAAGCAGATCGCCAATGGGGTCATGATCTGGGAAAAATGGCACGATGCAGCCGATGCCAGCAGCCTGCTAAAGGCTGCCTGCGATACCGTTGGAAGGGTATATTGAGGCCGGGCGGGGAACGACAGCAGTGACCCGGATAGGGGGTTTTGAGAGCAGCCGGCGAAAGCTCGCGGCTTACTGTTCCCGGGCTATGTTAATTAATGTTTCCTAGGCTTTTTTTCACATCTTCCGGCATGGAAAATGGACATGGTAATGCTCTTAAATAGAAAGGATTAACCATGAAAAACCCCATACTGTTCTTAGTTTTTTCTCTCCTGTTTTCAACCGGACTTTTCGCCCAGTCCACAGGACGCATAGGCAGCCATGATGCCATAGGCAAATGGTCGCCTTCAGGCTCCGCTTCTTCCTTTACCACGGTAGCCGAGGGCAGGAGCATAGCACAGGAAATCATCGATATCGTAGGCCTTAAGGCCAATTTTGAAGTGAGGGAAGCCAACATTCCCAATGCCGCTGCAGTGGTATATGGCGGCAAGCGTTATGTGCTCTATAATCCCAACTTTATCAGGCAGCTTGAGCAAACCACAGGTACAAGATGGGCTGGCATTAGCGTGCTGGCACATGAGATCGGACATCACCTGAATGGGCATACCATTACTGCCACTGGCAGCCAGCCTGCATTGGAACTGGAGTCTGATGAGTTCTCAGGATTTGTGCTCCGCAAAATGGGCGCAAGCCTTACCGAAGCACAGGCGGCCATGAAGACCTTGGCTTCGGTAAGAAGCAGCAGGACGCATCCGGGTCAATACGACAGGCTTACCGCTATTGAAGACGGCTGGAACAAAGCCGATGGGCAGCTTACGGGCCGTAAGCATACCACGAAATCCAGGCCGGCAGCAGCACCTGCTCCTCAGCAAAACAGGGTGGCTGTTAATAAAGCTCCTGCAGGGCAAACCAGCATAGACCAGCGCAGCATTATAGGTTATGTAAGATTTAATGCAGATGCAGGTTCTGACTATTACGTAACCAGCCGTTATAACCTGGTCAAGGTGAAGAATAACCAGCTGTCGGTTATAGGTAAGCTGGCCAGCCTCAACAGCAGGCAGTATCCTTACCTTATCTATGATGAAGCCAATACGCAGCTGCTCGTAGATACCAGGGGTAATATAGTTACCAGGCAGGGCAGGCAGGTTGGAACCCTGAGTGCCAAAAGAGGTTAGAAAGTCCCTGATCCATAAACATCGAAATAGCCAGGATGGTATAAAGATGCAGTAATGTGCAGGAATAAAGTTCGAAGGTTGTTCTGATATTTTTCCTGCTTTAGCCAAGCTTGAGAACTATCTCAAAACAAAGAGGAGCCGATAACGAGCTCCTCTTTGCATACCCGGACGAATGAGTCTTTTTTGACGGCAGAACATGGTCCCGCTTTTTTACAAGCTAAAGCCATTCGAAGCCTGGAAGCAGTAATGAAAGACATGCAGGAGTCGTGGTATCCTGCCTGGCTGCGGCCGCTTTTATTTTCCCCATCTAAGCCATTCCCTTTACTTTTGCCGCTGAACCAAAAAAGGCAATGAAACTTTCGAATTTATCCCACACCTTGATAGGATCGGAGATCGTAAAGCTGGGCGGAGAGATCCGAGAGCGCATCCGTAAAGGCGAGCGTATCTATAATTTTACCGTTGGTGATTTTGACCCTCAGATCTTTCCTATACCGAAAGAGCTGGAAGATGCCATTGTAGAGGCCTACAGGAACCGTTTCACCAACTATCCTCCCGGTGAGGGAAGCCTGGAGCTGCGCGAAGCCGTATCGTCTTTTGCAAAGGACTACCAGGGCCTGGAGTACAATACAGACGAGATATTAATCGCCTCCGGCGGCAGGCCGCTCATCTATGCGCTGTTCAGGGCCGTATGCGATAAGGGCGATAAGGTCATATATGCCGTTCCTTCTTGGAACAACAACCATTATGTTCATTTCGTGGAAGGCGAGCATGTGGTGGTTGAGGCAAAAGCTGAAAACAATTTCATGCCTGTTGCCGATGATATCAGGCCTTTCATACGTGAAGCCAGCTTCCTTGCGCTTTGCTCTCCGCAAAATCCAACCGGTACCACTTTCCGCAAAGAAGAGCTCAAGGCTATTTGCGATATGATCGTAGAAGAGAATAACCGCAGGGGCGAAGGAGAAAAAAAGCTGTACGTAATGTTTGACCAGATGTACTGGCATCTTACTTACGATGGCATTCAACACCACGACCCGGTTTCGCTTAACCCGGCCATGCGCAATTATACTGTCTATATCGATGCCATCAGCAAGGTTTTTGCCTCTACAGGTGTAAGGGTGGGATGGAGCTTTGGTCCTGCCGGACTGCTGAACAAGATGAAGGCCATCCTCTCACACGTAGGTGCCTGGGCTCCAATGGCAGAACAAAGAGCTTTGACCCAGTTTCTTGCGCAACGCCAGGCCATCGATGCCTACCTCAGCCATTTTAAATCCGAGCTGGAAGAAAGGCTGCGCCGCATTTATGAGGGTGTGATAAAGCTGAAGGCCGCAGGACACCAGGTAGATGCCGTATCACCCGAAGCAGCTATCTATCTTACAATCAAATTTAACCTGGCAGGTAAAAGAACAGCCGAAGACAAGGTGCTGTCTACCCAGGCGGATGTAACCTCTTACCTGCTTCAGCATGCCAGTCTTGCCGTTGTTCCGTTTTATGCTTTTGGCGCTCCCGCAGATTCGCCATGGTACCGGCTGAGCGTTGGCACCTGTAAAAAAGAAGAGATTGACGAAATGCTGGGTAAGCTAAGGAAGGCACTTGAAGCCTTATCATAGATGCGATAACCTCCGCAACCATATCGATCCTGTGCTTGCCTCTCTGCAGCACAGGATTTTTTTATCATCCCGTTAACAGTTTCACCGGTTTTCTCTCCATGGTCTATGAGCGATTCAAAGCGATAAATTTAATCCATAGCTGAACCTCAACAGCCCCACATAACAGGCCGGTATAGGACAAGACATAATTATAAACGGTGAATAATAGGGACCTGCAAAACTTCTGCAGAAGAAAGAAAAAAGACAAGAAGAAAATCAGATCGATCCCAGTTACGTACCCGTGCCCGGTGCCTGAAACATCAGGAACGAATGCTTAAGCCAGGATCAACAGGATGAGCCGAAATACAGCCTGGACTTAGTTCTTATTGATAAGAAAATTGAAGGGCTTGAGCCTGTAGCGGCTGATCGCCTTGAGTATGGCGTTCGTTTTACTGGTTATCTTACTGCGTGTTACCAGCTCATGCGCAGCACAAAAAATATCGTTACGTTCAACCTGCAGCAGGATCTTGTGCAGGCACTCTACTTCATGCTGTAGCAAATCCTCGTTGTATAAATCTGCCTTATATAATACAAGCAGATCTCTATCATAATTTTTCATCGCTCTGGTTTTAAATCCCTCTTGACCCGGGACAACCGCAATGCTTGCTGCTTTTACCGTTGCCCGAATAATAATTCTTACTGCAACCTGCCATACCAATCGCAGTCAAGAACAATGCCATATAAATCAGCTTTTTCATAAGTGGTTTTTCTAAATTAAACTATTTTACACAGGTTTTATTATGCTGTTTGACCAATGGCCGGAAATTTAATATGGAACGGAAAGAATCATCGTTGAAACCCAATATTCTGGTGGCGCCGCTCGATTGGGGGCTAGGCCACGCAACCCGATGTATTCCCGTTATTCATAGTTTATTGGCCCACGGCTGTCAAGTGATCCTTGCAGGGGAGGGGAAGATAGAGAATTTACTGCGAAAAGAGTATCCCGATCTTCCATTTTTACACCTGAAAGGATATGGCGTCCGCTACTCCCGGTCGGCCTGGTCCCTGCCCATCAGGCTGGCTACACAAATTCCAACAATTCTATCAATAATCCAATACGAAAATCAACGTCTCAAGGCCATCGTAAAAGAACAGCCCATCCATGGGATCATTTCTGATAACCGCTACGGGCTTTACCATGAGCGGGTTCCTTCGGTTTTTATCAGCCACCAGTTGCGGATAAAAATACCGCTGGGATCATTCGCCGAACAGGCAGTTCAAAAGCTTAACTACAGATTTATCAACCGTTTCCATCAATGCTGGGTGCC
Organism: Flavisolibacter sp.; assembly: GCA_035761965.1. Lineage (GTDB taxonomy): Bacteria > Bacteroidota > Bacteroidia > Chitinophagales > Chitinophagaceae > Flavisolibacter. The sequence continues at coordinate 30,443 of DASTPZ010000072.1, forward strand.
TGATCAGCCTCTTGCGCCAGGCCTTGCCGGCGGCCTTTCCCATCCCGACCGGCTACCCGGCCCGCCTACATTTTACACGGGTCCGCTCTCCCGTTTCGCGCCTTTGCCTAATGATGAACCCGGCCGTCATCTGCTGGTCCTGCTTTCCGGGCCCGAGCCTCAGCGAAGCCTGCTCGAGAAGCTTATGATGGCTGAACTGGCGCATTATAACGGCCCTGCAGTGCTCGTTAGGGGCCTTCCCGGAAGTGGTCACCCGTCCCTGCCATCGTACCCTTCACTTCGTATCTACGATCACCTTCCGTCGGCAGCGCTGCAGCAGCTGATGCAGGAAGCATCGTTGGTGATCAGCCGTTGTGGTTACAGTACGGTGATGGACCTGGCCATGCTTCGCAAAAAAAGCATACTGGTTCCCACACCTGGGCAAACAGAGCAGGAATACCTGGCCAGGCATCTGTCAGATACGCATTTTGCTTTTTGCCTTCCGCAGCACAAGTTCAGGCTTTTGCCCGCACTCAACCTGGCCAGCCGCTTTCCGTACCGGTTTCCGGAGAGGAACCAGTCTAACCTGCTTAACGAGGCTGTTGGCAGCTTTCTGGAGCTGGTTGATAAAGCACGCACCGCTTGACCTCTTTACAAGAGCCCACCGGCTATATTTGCAGCTTAAAACCAGCCACTTATTCCGTGAAGGCAAGCACCAAAGCACATATCGCCGTATTGGGCACCAATGTTTTTTTTGCCGCCAATTATAGCCTGGTAAAGCTAATCTCGCCTTCCCTGATCGGACCTTTCGGGCTCAACCTGGTGCGGGTAGGCATAAGCCTGGTGCTTTTCTGGACGGCCTGGCTTTTCAGCAGGAAAAACGCGGGTTTTCAAAAAAAGGATATCGGACGTTTCGTGCTATGCGGCATCAGCGGCGTTGCTGTCAACCAGATGTTCTTCATAAGGGGACTTACCATGACCTCAACCATCCATGCCTCCCTGCTCATACTTGTTACGCCCCTGCTGGTTACCTTGTTTGCCTTGTGGGTATTAAAAGAACAATTTACGGTGCCAAAGGTTGCGGGGCTTGCGCTGGGAATTTGCGGTTCGGCCCTGCTGATCCTTCAAAAAGAGTCTGGACAGCATGCGCCGGATTACCTGCTGGGCGATGCATTTATTCTCATCAACTCTATCTCTTACGCTATCTATTTCATATTGGTTAAGCCTTTGATGGAAACATACAGCACGCTCCATGTTATCCGCTGGGTATTCAGCTTTGGCTTCCTGCTTATCCTTCCTTTTGGATTGGGCGAAACAACCGGGGCTCAATGGGAGGCATTTGAAACCCGCCATATCCTTGCCCTACTGGGTGTATCGGTCACTGGTACCTTTCTCGCCTATTTTTTCAATGCCTATGGCATCCAGCACCTGGGCGCCGGCATCACCGGCACCTATATCTATACACAGCCTGTTTTTGCGGTTATCATTGCCACCTTCATACTTGGTGAGAGCTTCACACTCCCCAAGCTGGCCGCGGCCCTGCTGATCTTTGCAGGCGTATACCTTGTAAGCCATAAGAAAAAGCGGCCCGCTGACGGGCAGTAGTGCCCTGCGCCTGTTTGGCCAGGGATGAAATAACGATGCACCCGTTCAGGCCTTTTCTGCTTTGAATTTAAAAAACAAATTCCTACCTTGTTCCTATCCAAAATTCCTTGTCATGAAAGCCATCAAGCTTGCAGCCGTCTTTTGCATTCTCGCATCCGGTCTTTTATTTACTTCCTGCACCAGGGATGCCGATTACAGCAGTACTACCCGTGAGATCATTTCGAAAGGCCAATGGACCATCGATTATTTTTATGCAGGGCAGGACAGGACCGCCCAGTTCAGTCATTATACATTCACCTTCCAGGGTAACGGGGTCGTTACAGGAGGCAGCAGCACGGTCTCTTTTGCAGGCTCGTGGAGCATGATAAGGGATGTTGAGCGCAACGATGTGATACTGATGAACATCAGCGGACAGGAACCCCAGCTTTCAGCACTTAGCCGAACATGGAGCGTGCGGGCAAAAAGCAGCAATGCCCTTACCATGAAGGACGATGAAAACAATGAAATCCGGTTCAGAAAGCTTTGATCAGTGCTGTGGATTCTTGGGATAATCGAAGAAGAGAAATTTCTTATCCCCTTTCATAAAATCCTCCCAGCTCCCGGCATCGGCCGATACGGCAAATACAGAGCAGGTGGGCATGTTATCGATCCTTACATCGGTTAAGGAAGAAGCAAACTCCGTTATGCCGGGATTGTGCGCGAAGATAGCCACCGTGCTATGCTCACCCGGTAAAGCTGCGATGGTTTCGGCAAAAACCGAGGGCGGCGCATGGTAAAGGGCTTCAATGAGCACGATCGCATCCTTCTCCAGGCCATAGGCTTCTGCAAAATACTTCGCAGTTTTTTTTGCTCTTTTTGCCGGACTTGATACAAAAAGACCGATCCTTATACCCTTTTCCTTTAGTCTCCGGGCCATTTCGGGTGCGTCTTTTTTCCCTCTTTCGTTCAGGGGGCGATCGGCATCATCCATACCCGGATGATCCCAGCTGCTCTTGGCATGGCGGATAAGCAGGATTGTCTTCATGAGTATAAAGATAAGGCCCTGCCGGCTGATGAAGCATCAAAGGCCGGGCTATGACGCATTGGCACTTTTAGTAACCGCGCTGGTTCTTGCCTTCCATATAGTTCATAAAGGCCGTATTAACCACCCGGTTGCCACCATCGGTGGGATAGTTGCCGGTAAAGTACCAGTCGCCGAGGTTATTGGGACAGGCCTCGTGCAGCGATTCTATGGTCTGAAAGATCACGTCGACCGGTATACTGATATCGGGCGGTGTAATGAGCGATGCGATCTTTTTGGTGATCTCCTCATTGCTGAAGGATTTGTATATCTGCTTCACCACATTTATGGTATGAAGCTGCCCGCTGCGGTGTAACTCCTTGCATTCGGCATACAGCTCTTTCAGCAGACCTTCGCGTCCGCCTTCACGCAGCAGTTCTACTGCGGCATTGAAAGCGATGAAATCACCGAGCTTGCTCATATCGATGCCGTAGCAATCGGGGTAGCGGATCTGGGGTGAGGAGGATACGACAATGATGCGATTTGGATCGAGCCTGGACAGCATGCGTATGATGCTTTCCTTGAGCGTGGTTCCCCTCACGATGGAATCGTCTATCACCACCAGCGTGTCCACACCTTTGCGAACCGTTCCATAAGTGATATCGTAAACGTGCTGCACCATCTCATTGCGATTCACATCTTCGGTAATAAAGGTGCGCATTTTTACATCCTTGATAGCGATCTTTTCCATCCGCACCTTGCGGTTGATAAGCTCCGACAGCTTTTCGGGATCAATGTCGCGGCCCCAGGAGCTTATGCGTTCTACTTTTCGCTGGTTGAGGTAATCTTCGCAGCCTTTTACCAGTCCGTAAAATGCCACCTCCGCCGTATTGGGTATAAAAGAGAAGATCGTGTTCTTGAGGTCAAATTCAATGGCATCTAGCACCTGCTTGCTCAGGTTATAACCAAGGGCCTTGCGTTCGGCGTAGATCTTTTCGTCGCTGCCCCTTGAAAAATAAATGCGTTCGAAGCTGCAGGCCTTTCTTTGTTTTGGCTCGATGATCTGCTCGATCTTCACCTCACCGCTTTCATATACGATAAGGGCATGCCCTGGCATCAGCTCCTTTACTTCGTTCTCTCCCACATTGAACGCCGTACGGATGGCGGCTCTCTCCGATGCGGCCACTACCACATCATCGCTGATGTAATAGTACGAAGGCCTTATGCCATGCGCGTCGCGGAAAATAAAGCCGATGCCATTACCGGTGATGCCGCCCACATGAAAACCACCATCGAACAGCGGCAGGGCCTTTTTAAGCACGCTAACGATGTCCATCTGCTGGGGTGCTGCTTCGTCGGCCTTTACCAGGAAGTGGTGAAGCACCTCCATCATGGCGGCCAGATCGCTCTGCCTTTGGAACGAGCCGGGATCAACATTGACCAGCTCAAAGAGCTCGTCGGTATTCACCAGGTTGAAGTTCCCGGCCAGGGCCAGGTTTCGTGCCGGGATAGTATTTCTTTTTATGAAAGGATGGCAAAATTCAACATTGTTCTTTCCCTGCGTACCATAACGCAGGTGGCCCAACAACACTTCTCCTAAAAAGGAAAGATGCCCCTTCATAAGGCCCGCGTGCTTGCCAAAATCGGGATTGAATTTTTGCAGGTCGCTGAATTCCTCACCTATTTTCTTGAAGATATCTGCGATCGGCTGCGGCTGGCTGCTCCTCATGCGCGACAGAAACGGGTATCCGGGCTCTACGTTGAGCTTAACGGCAGCTACGCCCGCACCGTCCTGGCCGCGATTGTGCTGTTTTTCCATTAAAAGGTAGAGCTTGTTGAGGCCCCAAAGCACGGAGCCATACTTCTGCTGGTAATGAGAAAAAGACTTGCGGAGCCTTACAAAGGCCAGACCGCACTCATGTTTGATTGCATCACTCATTGGGGTAAGAAGGCGCAAAGGTAGGTGAAAAAAGAGAGAAAGGCATAAGCCTGGTGCTTTCAGCAATGGCTCGCCTGCAGGCCGCTCCCTTCTAGTTCGAGCTGGCTTCGGGAAAGTCTACCTTTACGATGCAGCCCTTGCCCGGACTGGAAAGTACTTCCACCTGGCCCCCGAAAAGTCCCGCCCGGTTCCGCATATTTACGAAACCCAGCCCTTTTGGAGTTTTTTGAGGGTCAAAGCCCTGGCCATCGTCGCCTATCTCCAGGCTGAAGCCGGCGGCTGTAGTACGCAGACGGATAAATACCTGCCGGGCCCGCGCATGCTTTACGATATTATTCAGCTGCTCCTGAACCATGCGGAACACGGTCAGCTGCTGGTTTTCGGCCAGGCCTTCCTCGCAGAAATCGGAGTGGTCAAAATCAAAGGTCAGCAGCTGCGCCCTGCCTATGGATTCGATAAGCTCATTGATCGAGTCTACAAGGCCAAGATCTTTCAGGGTAGAAGGAACGAGTGTTCTTGATATGGCCCTTACTTCGTTGATTACGTCTGAAACGCCTTTCAGTGCCATGCTGACCATTTCGTTGGTCGTATCGTCGGCGGTGGTCTTGGCAAGGTCCAGGAAGAGCTTTATCGTGGTAAGCTGCTGGCCTATATTATCGTGAAGCTCCTTTCCTATTTCCTGTCTTTCATTTTCCTGTCCGTCTATGGTAGCCTGGGTGAGCTGTCGCTGGTGGGAGATCTGCTTGGCCAGCTGGTCGGCTTCCATCTTTTTACGATCGGTCATATCCTTCACCGAGCAAACGACGTGAATGATCTCGCCCTGGGCATCAAGCACCGGGTCGGCATTGATCAGGATCCAAACCCTGTCCCCGGTTTTTGCCCGGTAATTTCCCATTACTACATCTTTAACCGCCTGCCGGGTGTGGGTGACTTTATAGGCCGGTGTTTCCTCTTCGGCAAAGGGGCGCCCATCCTCATGTATGGGATCAAGCGCTATTTCCCGTATGGGCATACCGATAAGCTCCTCTTTATCAAGCCCGAAAGTATTGGCAAAAGCCTCGTTACACAGCATGGCCCTGCCTTCCTTGTCGAGCAGGATCACGCCGATCTGCATATCGCGGATCAGGTCACGGAAGCGCTTTTCACTTTCCTTAAGCGCATCGTTCGCCTTTTTGCGCTGCGAGTCGTCGTGAAAATAAACGACCATGCTTTTGATGTAAGGATTGTTCAGCATATTGTGACCACGCACCATGCACCAGAGCCAGGATCCATCGGCTTTTTTCAGCCTGACGATGATAGACTTGATCTCGGGCCTCTCTTGCAGCTCCCGGCTAAAGGACTCCATAGCCCAGGTGAGGTCTTCCATCTTCACATAATCGAAACCGTTGGTGCCGATCACATCTGCGGTCTTGTATCCCAGCAGCGTTTCCACGCCGTTAGATGCAAAGGTGATATTGGCCTGCTCATCGAGCAGCAGGATGGCATTGTGCGAGTCGTCGATAAGCGTGCGGTAAAAAAGCTCGCTCTCGCGCAGCTTTTCATCGGCCAGCTTGCGCTCGGTGATGTCTTTTCCCGAAGACAGGAAGCCGATCTTGTTATGGTTTTCGTCGAATATATACTTGATGCTGTGCAGGTAATGTTTTGTCTGGCCGTTGATCTCGACGGAAACCTCGCCTTTCCAGATACCTATGGACCTGAGGTCGGCTATCACCGCATCGAGCGAGCTGCCGGCAAACCGGAAGTCCATCATCTGGCTCATCCTTTTTCCCAAGGCATCGGCCTCCGCTATACCATAATGTTCTTCAGCCGTTTTATTGAAGGTGGTGACCCTGAAATCGAGATCGGTGGTAACGAGGATGTCGGATACATTTTCAAGTACCATGGCCTGGTAGTGCAGCTGTTCTTCTTTTTCCTTCTGGTCCTGGATATCCACCGCCGAGCCTATATAACCTACAAAGCTGCCATCGGCCAAAAAGCGGGGAACACTGGAATCATGCACCCAGCGATAGCTGCCGCCGGCCGAACGCAGCCGGTAGATCACCGTAACAGGCTGTTTCTGGCTGAATGCCCGGTCAAATTCACCCTTGGCTTTTTCCAGGTCGGCCGGATGCACAAGGTCTGACCATCCCGTGCCACGACTGGTAATATCCTCTCCTGTAAAAGCCTGCCATTTCCTGTTGATATAGGTGGTTTCATTGTTCTCATTGCTCATCCAGATCATGATCGGCGAGCAATCGGCCATTTCCCTGAAGCGGTTCTCACTCTCCTTCAGCCTTGATTCTGCTTCCTTTCTTTCAGTAATGTCTGTAGCGCTCACAAGAAAGCCAAGCGCCCTGTTTTCCTCATCCTTCATCAGCTTAAAGCTCATCCAAAGGGTTACTGTTTTTTTGTCTGTCGGTCTTGTAAAGCAGGTTTCACCCCTCCATTCGCCCTTTTCAGCAATAATTTTTCTTACAACCTCCCTGGTGGTGTTCTGGTAATGCAGAACAAAATACTTCCGGAGGTCACTGCCTATGGCCTGGGCGGCCGTGAGGCCGTAGATCCTTTCGGCGGCGCTGTTCCATGTCACCGGGCGGTAATCCAGGTCGGCCGCGGTAAGTATATCGGAGGTCTGCTCGACCAGGTCGGCCAGCAGCTTCAGCTTTTGTTCTGTTTTTTTCTTCCCGGTTATGTCCTGCTGGGTGCCCCAGATCCTGACCAGCTTTCCATCTTCAATAATTCCGATGGTATTGTTCAGGAAAAAGCGGGTATCTCCCGATCGTGTCTTCTCCTGCGACTCGGCATCGATGATCTTGAACCCGCCCTTTACAAAGGCCGTGAAGTAGGCAATATTGGCCGGGTCCTCATAATCAAGCAGCTGCCTCGAAGCCATGCCCCTGAGCTCTGATGCCTTTTCAAAACCATACATCCTTGCCATGGCATCGTTGCAGGCGGCTATGAAACCTCTTTCCCTGGCCTGTTCAAACAGCACATCCAGGGGCAGGTCGATATCAATCGGCTCGGAAAATTCCTGGCAGAAAATGCCCTCGGAGCTTTGCTCGAAATAAGTTTTATACCTGGCATGCTCTTCCTCGAGTTGTTGCTGGGCAAGCGTGCGGCTGGTAATATCAACGGCTGTTACCTGGTAGTAAAGCTTGTTATCGATCGGCAGGGGGGCAGCATACAATTCGGCTATGACGGGATTGCCGGCTGCTGTGAGCATCCTGGCGGTTAGGCTGAGCGCTGTACCGGATGGGGTTTCGGTTATCTTTTTAAGAAAGCTCAGGCGGCTCTCTTCTGCGAAAAGTTGTAAAAAGCAAAGATCGGAAAAGGTTTCGGGCTGGTATCCGTAAAACTGGCAGGCTGCGGTGTTGGCGAGACAGATCCCGCAATCTGGAGAATCGATGATCCATGTAGGCAAGGGGTGCCTGATCAAAAGGTCTGTTTTGAACAGGTCAGATGCCGACCGTTCAGTCGTTCTCAAGGTGGATAACATGGATTTGGATATTACACGGGTTGGCAGATGCCGGTTTAAAGGTAATCGACAAAAGCAAAAGGCCTGAACTTTCAGGCCTTTATTCTCATATGTTAAAGGTAAACCTTTAGATTTTTATTGATTGGAGGCAACATCCTTGCTGCCGGTCCACTTCTTGAGCTGGGGACAGCCTGCATTATCCGGGTCGATCATCACATAATAAGTAGGGATATAAGCGGTCAGCCATTTTTCAAGCGCCTGGTATTTCTTTTCTTCCAGCGCGGCCTGTGAAATACGGTTGTAGTCGTCGCGCAGGTTCATGCGGTGAGGCTCGGAGCGCGAACGCAGGTAAAGAATGCGAACGCCTCTTTTGCCGCCACGCTCATCGTTGAAGATGGTTGGCTGCGAGTATTCGCCAACATTGAGAGTGCCCAGCATGGCTACCACATCCTTGTCCAGCTCGTCGATCCTGTTATAGGTATCGCCGTCGCGTGAAATAATGAACGGACCAACAAATTTAGCCGTCTCGTCATCGCTGTATTTGCCTGCAGCCGAATTGAAATCGATGGTTCCGGCAATGAGCTTGGCTCTTACCGAGTCAAGCCTCGAAATACCGCTTTTCAGGTCTTCTTCCGTGATCGGGGGAATACGTAGGATATGAGCTACCACCGCATCGTCGCCGTTGCGCTCCTTCATCATGATAAGGTGGTAACCGAAATTGGTTTTAACAATGGGGGATATCTCTCCCGGCTTCAGGCGGAAAGCCGCTGCCATGAACTTTGGATCCCAGCTCTTTTCATTGCGGTTGATCTCGTATATGCCGCCCCTGTCCTTCGACCCGGGGTCCTCTGAATAGCGCTTGGCCGCATTTTCGAATGTTATGAGCTTGGCATCGATCTGGCGCTTATAGTTGGCCAGTTCTTCCTGCACATATACCTCGAGGTCGCGGGAGGCTTTGGGATAGACAACGATCTGTCCGACCTCCACCTCCGACTCGAAGAACGGAAGGCTGTCCTTTGGAATACGGTCGAAATAGGCTTTTACTTCAGTAGGCGTGATGCGTATATTATCGATGATCTTGCGCTGCATGGCCTGGGCCAGCTTTTGCTCTTTTACCGATTCGCGGGCATCGTCCTTGATCTGGTAGATGCTCTTTCCGGCAACCTGCTCCACGGCAGATTGCGAGCCATATGCCCTGATGAACTCGCGCACCTTGAGGTCAAGTTCGGCCTCTACCTCATCGTCGGTAACAGGAAGCGAATCTTTGATGGCCTGGAGCATCAGCACCTTGCTCACCAATGCCTGCTCGAGGATAAGACATTCAGCATTAGGCGGAACGGTGCCACCCTGGCGTTGTATATCGGCTATGGAATTCTGTACGTCTGAATAAAGAATGATCTTGTCCCCTACGATACCGAGGATCTTATCGGCCACCACCTTTTTGCCCTGGGCCGAAGCAACGGTAACCAGGCAGCAAAGGCTGAACAGCGCAAAAACAAGTCTTTTCATAAAAAAACAAATGTTGCCAAAAATAACTTTAAGAAAGAAGAATCCCCCGCGGCGGGCAGGGGATTAACAAAGTCTTTAAGAAATCAACTGGATGCCGAAGCTGAAAGGATCTAAGCCATCTCGCATACGGCTTCCCGCTTAGAGGGTCCTTTTTACTTCCTCTTCTTCGTAGGCTTCTACGATATCTCCGGGTTTGATGTCGTTATAATTCTTGATGGTCAGACCACATTCCATACCCTGCAGCACTTCCTTCACATCATCCTTATAGCGCTTGAGCGAGCCAAGTTCGGCGCTGGCGCCTTCGGCTGTCGGGTAAACCACGATGCCATCGCGGATAAGGCGGACTTTATTGTCGCGCTTGATCCTTCCATCCAGCACCTGGCAACCTGCCACGGTAACCTTGTCGAATTTGTACACTTCCCTGATCTCCACGTTGGCCACGATCTTCTCCTGGATCTTGGGCTCAAGCATGCCTTCCATGGCGCTCCTGATCTCGTCGATGGCGGTATAGATGATGGAATAGGTCTTGATCTGTATGCCTGCGCCATCTGCAAGGCGGTTGGCTTGCATGGACGGGCGCACGTTAAAGCCCAGGATGATGGCATCGGAAGCCTCGGCAAGCACGATATCGCTTTCATTGATCTGTCCCACGCCCTTATGGATCACGCTTACAAGGATCTCCTGCGTGGAGAGCTTCTGGAGCGAATCGCTGAGGGCTTCCACGGAACCGTCCACATCGCCTTTGATGATCACTTTCAGCTCCTTGAAATTACCCAGCGCAAGGCGGCGGCCGATCTCGTCGAGCGTAATGTGCTTCTTCGCCCTCATACCCTGCTCGCGCAGGATCTGGGCGCGGCGGTTGGCCGTTTCTTTTGCTTCTGCTTCATCCTCGTAAACCCGGAAGGTTTCACCGGCCTGGGGGGCACCGTTAAGGCCCAGGATGAGCACGGGTGTGGATGGAGGCGCATCATTGACGCGTTTGTTCCTTTCGTTCATCATCGCTTTTACACGGCCAAAATGCTGTCCGCTCACCACGATGTCGCCGGCCCTGAGGGTACCGGTCTGTACCAGTACGGTAGCCACATAGCCACGGCCCTTGTCGAGGGTAGCTTCAATGATGGTACCGGAGGCTTCGCGGTTGGGATTGGCCTTGAGGTCGAGCAGTTCCGCTTCGAGCAGGATCTTTTCAAGCAGGAGGTCGATGTTGAGGCCCTGCTTGGCACTGATCTCCTGGCTCTGGTATTTACCGCCCCATGATTCCACGAGGAGGTTCATGCCGGCCAGCTGCTCATATATTTTTTGGGGATTGGCCCCGTCCTTATCCATTTTGTTGATGGCAAAGATCATGGGTACGCCTGCTGCCTGGGCATGGCTGATGGCCTCACGCGTTTGGGGCATGATGGCATCGTCGGCCGCGATCACGATCACCGCGATATCGGTAACCTTTGCACCGCGGGCACGCATGGCTGTAAAGGCCTCGTGACCAGGCGTATCCAGGAAGGTAATGTCCTTGCCATTGGGCAGGTGCACCTGGTAGGCACCGATGTGCTGGGTAATGCCCCCGGCCTCACCGGCTACCACGGTAGCATTTCGGATATAGTCGAGCAGCGAGGTCTTACCGTGGTCAACGTGACCCATGATGGTAACAATGGGAGAGCGTGGCTCCAGGTCTTCTTCGCTGTCTGTTTCTTCTTCCTCGTCCATTTCCATCTGCTTCTCCATGTCGATGAACTCCACATCGAAGCCAAACTCGCTGGCTACGAGCTCGATCACTTCGGCATCGAGACGCTGGTTGATGGAAACCATGATGCCCAGGCTCATACATTTGCCGATCACTTCGGCAAAGCTTACATCCATCAGGCTGGCAAGCTCGCTCACGCTGATGAATTCAGTTACCTGCAGCTTGTTGTCTGTAGCGCCTTCCATGGACTCTGCAGCTTCGTTGCGGCGTTCACGGCGCAGCTTCTTCACGTTCTTGCCTCTGCCGCCGCCGCCCGAAAGCTTGGCCTGGGTTTCCTGTATCTTTCTCTGGATCTCTTTTTCGTCGATCTGCTTGTCTTCCCTGCGGTTGTCCCTCGGACCGCCACGATTGGGGCCGAAACGGTTGCCGCCCTGGCCGGCGCGGGTAACGCCGCCGGTATTGCGGGTAACACCAAAACGACCGCCACCACCCTGGCCTGTTTGCTGGCCGCCCTGCTGTGGACGCACCTCTTTTTTCTCGATCGGGATGCGTTTGCGCTTGCGCTTTTCGTCCAGCTTCGGTCTTGTATCGTTTTCCACGGGGAGGTCTATCTTGCCAAGGATCTTGGGTCCTTCCAGTTTTTCTGCCTTAATGTTCTCGATCACGGGTTCCGGTTCATCCTGGGGTTGAGCAGGCGCCAACTCCGGTTGTTCTACCTCTGCTGCCGGCGCTTCGGCCACGGGTTGAGGTTCTGCTGCCGGCTGTGGTGCTTCTTCGGTCTCTTCCTTCTGTGTTTTCTTCAATGTCTTTTTAGGACGGGTAGAAGAATCTATGGCAGACAGGTCGATCTTGTCGAGGATCTTGGGTCCTTCGATCTCCGGCGCATCCAGCTTTACCACCTCTGCTGCCGGCTCTTCGCTGACAGCCGGTGCGGGGATCTCCTCCACGGGCTCCGGGGTAGGCACAGGTATCTCCTGGGCCGGTTCGGCAGGCGGCACTTCGGCTACAGGCGTGGGTGCGACTACCGCTTCTTCTTTTTTAGGAGCTGCCGCTTTTTTCTCTTCCTTGCGGAAGCTGATCTCTTCTTCGTCCTTTTTCTTCTTGGCATCGGCCTGGGCTCCCTTGGGCAGGTCAATCTGAATGCTTTTCAGCTTGGCCACCTTGTCGCTCTGAAACTCGTTCTGCAAGGCACGGTACATATCCTCCGTAAGCTTTGCCGTCGGTTTCAGCTCATCCCTGCTAAACCCTTTGCCTACCAGGAATTCCACCAGCGTATCCTTGCCGATATTGAACTCCTTGGCGGCTGCCATCAACCTCGGTGTTGTTAGTGTTTCTGCCATTAATCGTTTTTAGAATTAACTCGTTTGTTGGAAAGGCCGATGCCTGCACCCCGCCACAGGCGGATATGAATACAAGCATGCATCAACCCGGTTCCCGGCTTCCTTAGACCAATATCCGTGGTCCAAAGCTGCCTTATGGTAAAATTATATTGTAAAGAATCCGCTGCGAGAAAGGCCTGTCAGCCTTTACCGCGGTTTCTTCTATTCTTTTTCAAATTCGGCCTGCAGCACCTTTCTCACTTCTTCGATCGTCACTTTTTCAAGGTCGGTCCGGCGCTCCAGCTCTTCGGCGGTGAGGTCAAGCACACTCCTGGCAGTATCGCAGCCCACCCGCTTGAGCTCATCGATGATCCAGCTTTCGATCTCGTCGCTGAATTCTTCAAGGTCGATATCGAATTCCTCCGTCTCACCTTCGTTATCGCGGTATACATCCAGCTCAAAACCGGTAAGCTCGCAAGCAAGCTTGATGTTGACGCCACGGCGGCCGATGGCCAGCGAAACCTGGTCGGGACGAAGATAAACATCTGCATGCTTGGCCTCCTGGTCGAGCTCCATGGAAGTGATCTTGGCAGGGGTCAAAGAGCGCTGGATGAGCAGCTGGATGTTATTGGTCCAGTTGATCACGTCGATATTTTCGTTCTTCAGCTCGCGAACAATGCCATGGATACGGCTTCCCTTCATGCCCACACAGGCGCCTACGGGGTCGATGCGGTCGTCGTAGGACTCTACGGCCACCTTGGCCCTTTCTCCGGGCTCACGTACAATGCGTTTGATAACGATCAGTCCATCGAAGATCTCGGGAACTTCTATTTCCAAAAGCTTTGCCAGAAAATCGGGAGAGGTACGGGAAAGGATGATAACCGGGGTATTGTTCTTCATATCCACCTTTTTCACCACGGCCCTGATATTTTCACCTTTTTTGAAATAATCCTGTGGTATCTGCTCGCTCTTGGGCAGGATAAGCTCGTTGCCTTCTTCATCGAGCAGCAGGATCTCTTTTTTCCAGACCTGGTATACCTCGGCGCTGATGATCTCACCAATTCGATCGCCGTATTTTTTAGCCAGCACGTTCTTTTTGAGGTCGGAGATGCGGCTGGCCAGGGTTTGCTTGGCGGCCAGGATGGCGCGGCGGCCAAAATCCACCAGGTTCACCTCTTCGTACAGCTCCTCGCCTACTTCGTAGTCGGGTGATATTTTAACGGCATCCTTGTATTCGATCTCTTCCAGGGTATTGTAAATATCGCCATCTTCCACGATCGTACGGCGGCGGAAGATCTCAAGATCCCCTTTTTCCGCGTTCACGATCACATCAAAGTTCTCGTCGCTGCCGTACTTCTTGCGCAGCAGGGTCTTGAACACGTCTTCAACTACACGCATAAGCGTGGGGCGGTCGATATTTTCGGCATCCTTGAATTCCTGGAAAGCCTCCATCAGGTTGATACTTGCCATATGTTTGCGTTTAGCTTGCCTGGCGGAGAATGTTATCAGCCGCCGGCTTTCTTAAAATTTTACTTGAATTTTTGTCTGTTTTATTCCTTCAAAAAGCAGGGATTCCTGTTTGATTTCCTTTTTCTTACCCTTGCCGGTTTCGGTTTCCACCACGATACCGTCTTCGGTGGCATCGATGAGCTTGCCTTCTTTTTTGCTGTTATCGACCAGGGTTACATCAACAAAACGGCCTATATTCTTCCTGTACTGGCGGAAGAGCTTCAGCGGCTCGTCGAGCCCGGGCGAGGAAACTTCGAGCGAAAAATCCCCGTCGGGGTACATGCCGCTTTCCTCCAGTTGCTTGTACAGCTTGCGGTTGTAATCGATAAGGTCGGAAAGGATCACCCCTTCATCGGCATCGATAAAGACCTTGATATTGTTGGTTGGCTTTATACGGACCTCCACCAGGAAATGGCTGGGATGGCCGGCCAGCAAACCGTTTATTCTTTCCTCTATTGCCCTGATTTGTGTTTCTGCTTGCATAAGTCAAAAGAAGAAGGGAACGTTTTCGTTCCCTTCCATCATTCATTTGCCAGGGCAAAGGTAAGACAAACGTTAAATACGGTCCAAATTAAGATTGGTACACCCGGCCTCAGTAACTTTGGTTTACTATGATTTTAAGGTTTCTTTTTTATGCTTTCCTGATCTACCTGGCCTATAAACTCGTGTTTGATTTTATCATCCCGGTTTACAGGACCACCAGAAAGGTGAAGAGAGGATTCAGGGAAATGCAGGAGCGCATGCAGCAGCATAGCCAGCAGCAGTATGGAAGCCAGCGCCAGCAGGCTCCCCAGCCGGGTCCTTCTCCCAAAAGCGCAGGTGGCGATTATATCGATTTCGAGGAGGTCAAATAATATGGCCGATTTCCCTATTTTTGCAGGCCGCTTAAATAACCCGGATGGGGCGATTGCCCGATGAGTCCGGTCGATTTTAGGCCTATCCCGGATCCTTAGCTCAGACGGTTAGAGCATCTGACTCATAATCAGAGGGTCGTTGGTTCGATCCCAACAGGATCCACGTAAAATCAGGCAGTTATAACGATAGGTTATAGCTGCCTTTTTATTTGCACGCATGTGGAACAATGTGATATAAACGACATGCGGTAAATACGCTATGAACTCTGAAATATTTAAAATTATTTAGCGTCCAAATCGTAAGTATGGATGCTTTGATATCATTTGCCATTGAAAACAAAAAACTGCTTTCTTTTTCATATGATGGATACTTTAGAATTGTTGAGCCTCATTGCTACGGAATAACATCTACGGGAAAGGAAGCTATAAGAGCATTTCAGGCAGATGGAGACAGCTCTGACGGAAAACTTGGCTGGAAAATCTTCGATCTAGGCAGGACTGAAAAATTAAAATTGTTGGACCACACTTTTAATAGTGCGCGCGAAGGATATAGCAAAGGTGATAAGGCAATGAAGCGGATTTTTATTGAATTATGATGCCCAAGTAGTAGGAGGGCATTTTTTATTTCTTGCAATCTCTGGATATATCAACTTTAATTGTCCTAGTTCCCCGAGAAATAACATGGCAGCAAAAAAAACCAAAACTGAAGAGCAAGTTGACTTAAATGTCAAACAGAGGCTTATCAAACTAATTGTCAAAAACTTCAGGTGCATAGGTCCGAAACCAGTCGAAATCGACCTAAATGATATCGTAGTATTGGTCGGTGAAAATAATGTCGGCAAAAGCTCCATTTTGAAAGCTTACGAACTCGTGATGTCCGATGGATCAAAGTTATCCGAGTTGAAAATTGACGACTTCCCAAACTCTGAAATTGACAAAGGCAATCTGCCACAAATTGAGTTGCACATTATCGTGAACGATGTGAGAGTTGGCGACAAATGGTTATCTAAAATTAGTGACACTGACTGGATGGTAAAAGAAAGGTGGACTTGGGAAGACATTGGAAAACCAAAAAGACAGGGATGGAACGTAGAGTTGAATGATTGGGATCCAAGTAGTTATCCATTTGGGCCTGCGAATATTGCTAACTTAAGAAGACCGGAGCCTCATAAGGTAGGCGCATTTGATAAGCCTGAAGACCAGGCCGAGGAAATCAAGAAACTGTTGATTGGAACTATTCACGAACGTGTTAAGCACTTGCAAAACGAAGACCAAGAAGGGGAACCTAATGACTACTACCAACTCGTAGAAAAAGTAAAAGTACTTCAGAAAAAAATTGTTGAAGAAACTCAAGAGCAGATTGATGCGGTCAATGCAGAGTTGTCAGGCTTGATTGAACAGGTATTCCCTAACTACACGATAGATTTTGATGCAAGGCCGGAAGAAGACATTCAAAAGAGTATAAACCTTTTTAAGGCCGGCTCAGAATTGCTTATGGGGCCGCAAGACGGATATAAAAGCTCAATTGAAAAACAAGGCAGCGGAGCAAGAAGAACACTATTATGGACAGCATTAAAATTTATTGCAGAAAATAATAGAAAATTAAAAGACGATGGTAGCACGTTGAGACCTCATTTGCTTTTACTAGATGAACCAGAAATCTGCTTACATCCATCCGCTATCAGAGAAGCCTGTAATGTTTTATATTCTCTACCCGGTTCCGGTAATTGGCAGGTTATGGTAACAACGCACTCCCCAATTTTTATTGACTTCTCCAGAGATAATACTACCATCGTCAGAGTTGAAAGAGACAACAGTGGCCATATTCAAGGCACAACTGTTTTTAGACCTGATAAGGCACAACTAAGTAATGACGATAAAGTAAATTTGAAGTTTTTAAATTTGTGTGATCCCTATGTATCCGAGTTTCTTTTTGGAGGAAGAGTAATCATCGTTGAAGGGGATACAGAGTTTACCGCTTTCAATTATATCAAATCAAAAAAGATCGAGCACTATAAAAACGTGCATATAATCAGGGCTAGAGGTAAAGCAACAATAGTTTCCCTCATTAAAATTCTAAACCATTTTGGCTCGGACTATTCAGTTCTCCATGATAGCGATCGACCACTTTTAAAAACGAAAACAGGAAAAACAAGAAAAAATTCAGCATGGGGGAATAATCCCAATATTCTGCAAGCAGTAACCACTCGACCTAGTGGTACATCTTGTCGCCTATTAGCATCCTTGCCAAATTTCGAAGAGGCATATTTCGGCGAAGAAGCTGAGGGAGACAAGCCTTACAATGCATTACAAACAATCATGAACGACCCAAAGAAATTCGATACAATAGAATGTTTGCTCAATGCACTAATAGATCATAAAGCTGCTCTACCTGACAATTGTATTGAATGGAGTTCAATTGAAGCGCTAGAAGCCAAGGTAGATGAAATATTGAGCAAAGCAAAAGGTTAACTTCTCCGTAATGAATCTGGATAAATTCAATTACGGGAGGACTAGGATAATTGTTTCCAAAGACCCGGCAAATAAGGATTGCAACAATTCTAACGGGATTAGGCCGGACCGGACCTATATCATTCTACAAAACCTGAAAACCGATGGCGCCTGTACAGGCCATTGCATGCACCTGGTATTACCGGCTCTTCTTTAATTGATCTCTGGCGTAGCCTTTCATAACCAGATGCCCAGCCACCAATACCATTCCAGCTAAGGTTATTACACGAAGTACGCCGTTGTCCGGATATTGAAGCAATCCAAAATACACTCCTGCCAATGCCCAGATAATCGTGGTACCGAATATAAGATCCCGGTCGAACCTGTTCAGCCAGTATTTACCATTTATCAATGCGAGTATCAGAATAGCAGCCTGCCAAATGATTCCTGCCAGCCCGGCGTCACTGACCCCGTAGTATTTGATGGCCGAGGCGGCGTTTGCGAAAACCGCGACAGTGGTCCAACCCGTGTAGATTGCCACTTGTCCGAAGAGGATGATCCTTTCCGTTAAATTCAGCTTTTTTCTTTCCTGCATTAGCTTTTGGAACAGCAATGTCAGCAAACAAAACATTGTTATAAATACAAGAACAGTTGCAGCCAGCCACTTCATAACAGCGGCGACCAGCCAGATAAGGAATAGCAGGTAAACAAGAGAAAGTCCCCTGCTCATTGCCCAGTGCACCCGCCAATTGATCCTATCAGGCAGACACTGATAGATCCCATATGCAAAGGAAAGAAGGGTAATGACGCCCCATACAGCAAATGTATAACCGGCAGGTGTTATTTGCGGGGAGCTGTTTTCTGCGCTGACAGAGAAACCCAGAAGCGTCAGAACACCAGGACCCATCAGTTGAAAAAAGGACGTAGCCAATACGCTCCATTGCCATGTCTTTATTTTGGTCATTCCTGATTGTATTTATGTGATTAGCCGATAATCGGTGCTTATGGTTTGGACCCCGACGGGTCTCCTGCCCCGTATACTAATGTACAACAGAAATTCTGCCAATGCAGTTTTGCAGTTCCAACCTGTACCGCACCGGCATCCGTCTTCAAACGAAACTCAGAAAATATCCAGTTCCATATGCGCAAAAAGCAACAGAAGGGCGAAGATAAAAACGGCATATGTAAGGTTGGCTCTGCCCCTGATATTGTCGATGACCTTGAAAAACAAAAGCATTGCCAAGGCGGCGAGCATCATTGCCGGGACAAAGATTTTTCCCAGACCGGTTCTTAAATAGCCAACTGTGTATATGTAAGTAAACTCACCCCCGTCTAAGTGAACCTTTCGGATCGCCCCTGTGATGTAAGACTTTTCCAAACCTATTTTGCTGTCGGTGCGCAGCTCTGTGAACAAAAGAGCAGGTATATCGTAAGTTCTCACCTCAGTTGTCATCGTGAATGTGGTATAGTTGGACGTCCCCCGGCGGCCGGATGACCTGTAGGCCGACAGTTTAGTTATTGTCTCGGTGGTATGCTTCAAGGGAAACAGGTAGGCGTCCAGATAAAGAAACACGCCGATAAATAATGATGCAACAATTACAATGCGATGCTGCTTTGAAGTGCTGTCGTTATTGCTGTTCATCTGGCAGATATATCACAGGCATCGCCTGAATTTTCGGATCACGTAAAAATGGGCTGTTCCTTCATCAATGCCCTGCAGAGCGCCAGGTAAAGCCGGCATCTCACTTCAAGCCTGGATATTCGCCGTAGCTTCTGGGAAGTTGAATTACTTAACCAGCTATTATAACATCAGCCTCAGTTATAACAACGGGCCCCTCAGCCGATGCTGTTCTTCCCGGTTGGCAAATTCAACTGTTCTGCTGTCCACCCGGTCTTTTTTTCAAGCTGCCCGACGAAGTTTGTAAATCCAATCAGATGATAGTGAATCTTCACCCTTTCACCGGCCTTGCCCGTCAAGGTCAGCAGCCCGGAAACAGGGCTGAATTTTGCTTTTGTTATTTCGTTCCAGTTAATGCTTTTTACACCACCAAAAGGACTGCCTACTTTCAATGTTGTTTCGTCAAACAGAACATAGTGTTTCTTAAAATACAGCACAGACAAAATCCCAAGGCCGCCAAACAATAGCAGCATGCAAAAAATGGTGATGTACAGCCCTATATCCGGGTTGTCGACGAATAGCGGCGATGCAATGAAGACCCCGGCAAATACCAAGGCAATGATCCCCACGATAAAGTATAGCTTATGCATGCGTAAAAGGTATTGCCCCTGCTCATTTTCTTTTACGTCTTTGTTCGTCGCCTTGGACAAGTAGCTTAAGGTCAAAGCAACTGATACGGCAACCAAACTATAAAATATGGAATAGTCGGACATGGTAGTTATTTATTTAATTAAAATCTAAAAGTTTGCTGATGTGCGGGCATCCGATTTTCGCTGGCCTGGAAATTTATCAAAAACCTAGTAAGATCCCAACTGTCAATTTTTTACCCCGGCAGGATATTAATTGTACATATTGCCGGCCCATGCTCTTCTATCTCTTCTTTTACTTCTTCTTAATGTATTGAAGATAGCTTTGAAAACTTTCATACCCATTGCATGCCGGATTTTCTAAATCGATCATCTTGCCATGTCCCGTGTCAAATACCTGCCAGCCATGCTTCTTTGCAAGTTCCACCAATGCGAATAGTCCCTTCTCCCCATAAAGACTTACCATTTTGTTGC
Organism: Flavisolibacter sp.; assembly: GCA_035761965.1. Lineage (GTDB taxonomy): Bacteria > Bacteroidota > Bacteroidia > Chitinophagales > Chitinophagaceae > Flavisolibacter. The sequence goes on from DASTPZ010000072.1 coordinate 50,482, forward strand.
TTACCTTACCATCATCTAAGAAATAATCAACAATGAAATCTTCACCCCTAATTTCTCTATGGTCACCATCTCCAGCAATTTCTGCAAAATGGCTCTCAAAAGCAGAACAGAAATCTGTTGGCTCCAATTGCGTATCATCCAACTCTTCCAAGGATGTGATCTTCTGCCTTGAATTAAGTAAAACTATGTCCCAGCTCATGTTCGTATATTTTGTTTGAATTCGCCTGATCATATCTCATTTGAACAGCTTTTATAGTATGATCCCAGACGCAGGACCGTTCTTGAAGAAGCAGGGCTAGCCTTAATGCTGTTTCATGTGCATCATGGTAAAGCTTGGCTATCTGACTGAAAATAAAAACAAACTGCTCGTTTGTGAAACGATTTTGCGCACTTTGCCGTTAGGCCTCACCCGCAGCATGTCCAGTCTCATTGCTTTTCTGTTTTGCCCTGATCAGCCTTATCAGCGCTCGGGGATAAAAATGAAGCAGGCTGAATGCGGTCAGAAACCATCCGATCAAAGACAACATTGTATCAGGCGTTTCTTTTTCAATAGTTTCGGGACCGAGTGCCACTTCATTTAGCTCCGCGAAAGAACTGTTGAAAGATAGAACCAGCAAAATGAGCCCGGCTATCGCTCCTATAACCGGCAGAAATGGGTTGGAGATCCAAAATTCCCTTATTCTCTTTACCAGTCTTATTGGAAGCCCGGCAACAAGGCAGATCACGATCGTAATGAGACTTACTATAAGGCCAAGTATTGGTTGAAAAATTAAAAAACCGATACCGGCAATCATATCTATTTCCAGAACATCCAAAAGCGCATAAATCATGTAGATACAAAACAAAACAGAGAAGGCCAAGATAAATTGGAAAATGAGTGATGTGGTAACAGTTATCCTTTCCATTTAGTTTTAGTTACATTTTTTCAATTGGTATTCAACCGAAAACCGGCCTTTCCCGTGATTGATAAGAGCGTTTTTTGAAAGACAGCTGTTTAGCATGTCGTGTTGCCAAAATACCTTTGCCGTATGCATCTTCATTCTCTATGATAGTTCTTTAGCTCATATGACGAAGTGTCGGCCCCGTCAGGCACCTGCCAATTGTCAGGAGATCTAAAGATAAAAGTATATGAATAGGCCTCTTGTTTTACAACTTCGATCTTATCTTTCGCACCATCATAATAAAACGGCAAAGTCGTATCCCGCAGGGAGGTTAAGCCATTTTTGACATAAAGAACTGGCTGCGGGTCGGACCCCATAAAGCGAACAGAAGGCTGCTCTATGCGTATATTATTGTCGTCATAAATAATGAATTCACTATCACCTATAAACTTAAAGTAAAAAAGTATACCACAACCTGTACCCACAAGCGGTATACAGACAAACAACAGAAAAAGAAGGGGGAAGAAAAAAACCAGCTTATATACTGACCTTTCTATAGTTGTCAAATACTTTCTGTTGCACAATCCATAGGCAGCCATACAGGAAAAGATCAAGAGCCAAAAAATGACTTTTGTTGTCCAATATTGCGCAGGGTAAATGTTATACGACTCAGCTATTAAGAGCGCTATTAAGGCAGGTGCGGCAACCATAATAATGACGCGGAGGCTTAAAACTACTGGTCGTCCGAATTTCTCCTTTCGGATTTTTGAAAAAGAGAAGAGATAAAGAATTATCAAGCCTATCAAAACAACAAAAATCATAATCTAAATCGCTTTATAAAAATTGGCCTTCGTCATGAGGGAATTTGTGACGTAAAGATATTGATCGAACCAGCACACGGAAAGATCGATGCATACGTATGCATACATCCCCCTAACGAATTATCTCCGTATATTTTCCGCCTGCTCTTACGTTTGATAACTGGCGCGCTAATATTGCTTCCATCCCCTCTCTATATTCCCAATTCATTTGGCTTTAAGCCGGCCTAGCGCTTTAAGTAAACCAAGTACTAGCGGCTATCCTTTCTGAGACGTTCCGCTTTCCAACCTTTGTACTTCTTGTCTGTAGCCTCCAGGTACAATTCGATCAGCCACCCCAGTACTGATATCCAAAAAAGCCAAAGAATTAGAAGAGTCGAGATTCTAATGACTGTGTTATCAAAAGCAGCTTCAAAAAGAGCCAAAGAATCCAAGAGAGAGTAAGTGAACAAACAGGATCCGGAAGACAATAAAATATGGACAATTAACAAATTTTGAGATTTACCCTTACCAATTTTACCTGTATACTTTTCGAGTGGACAAAAAGGATATGCGATTCTTCTTCTAAAAAGAAATAAGAGAGCGGAAAAAAGCGCTACCAAACCAAATAAAAAGATTCGTGCTTTATTTTCTAACATTGCCTTACGGTTGATGAGTGAGTTTTGCTGATGATGAAGGCATGGCCATCAATCCATTTAGCAAAGTTTTCGTTGATATTGCTCTACCTGTTTTGTGCGCCCATCCAAAAACAGAAGTTCAATCAACTCAAGTAAAATATTGATTTATAACCAGCTTCAACAATACCGTGTCATCGTAAGCTCATGACTGAACTAAAATGATTTTGTCAAAGCAAGAATCCATTATTCTGAGCTCAAATCACTTGCCGGATATTAAGTTAGGATAAGCATATGCCAATTAAGGAAACTTCACTTCCACGGCCCTTCGATTTTCCTCCATTCTGCGTAAGGCAGCTTGTCATATTCATAAGATGTCTCGTATACATCCCAGTTGAAATAAGCGTAGTATATGTTCATTGCTTAAAAGTACGATAGAGCGTAAAATGTATGAACCATTTTCATACATTCCGCCCGAAATAGCCTTCTCGCCGCTTCACCCTCTTCGCCTGCCAACACCAAGCCTGACCCTTCCGGACCGTCCCATATTTCATGTAATACCTTGTCCATTTTAATAAATATAAGGCTAAGAATGGTTTTTGTTCCAAACTTTTATCTCATAAGCATATTTATATAAGTCATGATATTTCTCTCAATCAGGTATCGAGTGCTTTTTGCTGCAGCCCACCGGTACAGTAAAGAGAGAGGCAATGAAAGAAAGTTGTGTCAATTAGCCTTTTTGCCGTCTTTGAATGTCTCGATCGAATAGACCTTTCCTTCTTCTGTATAGTAATTCACAGTGCCATTTCCGTCCCTTAAACTTCCTTTATCTCTTTGGTTGCCCCTTCTGTCAAAGTTGCCAGCAATGTTCATCAGCAATCCGTTCTTATATTCAGTTTCAATCCATAGCTGTCCATTGTCGTAATAATATTTGTAAACGCCATCTGCAAGCCCCATGCTATAAATGAAGCTTTCTTTCACTTTCCCATTTAGATAATATGTTTGGTATAAGCCATTCAGAGTATCATTTACAAAGCTGTGTTCGAGCTCCAATTTGCCATTTGGATATAGATAAGTGTGCCTGCCTGTTTTTAATCCATTATGATAAATGCGGGTACCATAAAGTTGCCCTGTTTCATAATGGCTTTTAACCTCACCCTCTAAACGGTCTGAAACAATTTGCCCTTCGACACCAATACGCCCACTTGGATAAAAATAGGTAAACGCTCCATCTTTCTTGCCCTTCACGAAATTGACTTGCTTCTGTAGTATTCTCTTGAAAGATTTATCCTCCAAAGCATAAAAATTCCAAACCCCTTCCCTTTTATTGTCAACAAATTTACCCTCAGCATACAAAAGAAAATTTCCGAAAATCTGTGTCGGTTTACCTTCATTCATTACATAAGCAAAGTCATCTAATACTTCATAATCTTTCCATTGCCCTTGTCGCCATCCACTCTCATCTTCTTTTCCTTCTGGCCTGAAGTGTTTGCTCGAATAGCCGGTTCTCATGTAATTATCCATAATGCTATCCTTTACAAATATCAGGCGTTGGCTATAAGCTGATATCGACGCTGTAATCAAAATGAGGCTTAGGAATTTCTTCATATTTTTTAATACTGTCGGACAAACTATAGGCGCAATAATAATTTTTCTTACTTCTGACGCGTCATCTGTCGCCGTTTATTTATTGTTTTATGGCTGTAATATCATCTATCCGCTATCTTACTAATGCTGTGTTGGCGGTATCTGCTGTTTAAATTTTATATATTTAGATTCACCGTTTTCCGAAGCCAGAACTAAAGTATCTCCATTGAAATAAACGTTCGCGGCAAAAATAAAATCTGCATAATGTATAAAAATCGAGTCGCTCTTCAAATGATATTTGTGAGATTTGCGATGCTCTATCCAATAGATTGAGTCGCGATCGATCTGAACTGTTAGAGATTCTTTGGCTTCGACTTTCCAAACGCCTATTATCTCGTTTTGGCCTTTTAAAGGCCTTGTTGCTGTCTTCTCCAATGTATCACCAGCAATGGTGTTGTATTGGATAGATCTTTGGCTAGACGAGGCAGGTAGCTGACCAGTCTGGCCTGAATTACAGGTTATGACAAGCATCAGGGCTCCAATTAACACTTCTCTCATGATCAAAGTTTGTAACAGTGCGCTATTCCGGATAACACAAAAAACCGTTGCTGCTACATAGGGAGCGCATCCCTACTTGCCGCCACTGCAAGGACCAGCAGTAAAATTACAAATGATAACCAAATCATTGTCATCGTCGAAATTGTGCGCTTGGTCTTAATAACCCGTGATAATTGCATTGGTGGTGATGGTCATAGGGACTACCACCTTTCCAAGCCCGGTGTTCACTTCGACATGCCCCTTCATCTCGGTATTGAGATAGGCAATGCTGATCCATTTGGTATTCTTGTCCAGTGTTATAGTGGCATCAGCTCTCCCCGTCAGCCGGTAATCCGTAGGCGATCCGTTAATCTGGCTTCCGAATACACTGGTTAAGGTGCCGCTGCCCTTTATTACCAATCTGTCGCCATAGATATCGGAAAAATAATAGCTAAGGCTGTCATTGGTTGGCAAGGTGGTGCTGGTCTCTGTAAATACCGACCATATTCCTTTAGCATCGCGTGGGTGGTGGCCATAAATTGCAGTCATTATCATATCAGGAGGACCTACCAGCCACTTTCCACTCTCCCGGATAAGATTTTGTATCTGCTCTTCTTTGTCAGTGGATATAGGATAGGTGTAAATAGCGTTACGCAATACGGTATCGTAACCATATACTTCTTTCCAGATGAGGTCGTTGCCCAGTAGAACGCGAAAGGGCTTGTTGATCTGTTCCCGAAGAATTGTTGATACCGTATCGCTGCGATCATCCTTTTCTGAACTGTAAACCAATCTGCTGCTGCCGGATTCCGATTCGAGGGCCACATGAAGGAGGCGGGTCTCCATAAGAAAAAGCGAGTCCCGGTGCTCCAGGAGCCTGAAGCTAAAAGCTCCCGTTTCGAAATTGACGGTTTTTTCTTCCTTTCCATCAATGTGCTGTACAATGGTAACCATATTGGTGGTCGAAAGGGTGTAAGTCTTTCCTTTTTCCAGATTAAGCGAAAGATCCTGAGCATTCACATAACAATTGATTAACAAGGCCAGGATGCCAATATTCTTTTTCATGTGAATTGCTTTCAGCTTAACAAAATACTCATTTTATCGAGTAAGCCAACTTCGTACGCTGAAAAATGGATCTGGAGAACCCTTTAATTCAACGGATTCATCCCAGCACTGCTTAACGTAACTGGCGGCAGCAGGCGCGTGAATCCTTTTAGCAAGTCATGGCTGAATAGGAGGTTCTCACTATAGCGGCAGGAAAGATCTTTATTTCGTATACATCCATGCCCACCAGATAAGCAAGGCCTGTACCGGCAGTCTTAGCACAGCGATCCAGGTGTACGGATTCCCGGCCCTCCAATAATTCAGCATCATTTGCACATTGGCGGGGAAAATGAGGATGAGCAAGATGATGAGACCCCAGGCAGCCGGGCGTCTCGTAAGTTCCGGTATGAGAAGCAGTCCAAGCAGGATCTCCAGCACGCCCGTGAAGGCCACCAGGAATTGAGGCCAGGGAAGCCAGGGCGGCATGATTTTCAGGTAAATCTTTGGATTAAAAAAATGATTGAGGCCTGATGCTATATAGGCCGCGGCCATGAGGTATAAAAAGAAAGGCTTCACTATGGTAAGATAAGCTTTCACCAGCTAAAAAAAGCAGACGCCGGCCCAATTCCCCGGTCATGCCTTTCACCTAAAAATCAGAACCTTCAGGCCATGGTACTTCAACCAGGCATCGCATGTAGCCATTTATCAATGCTCTATCATCCGCTCAGTAATCATTGATCCAAAAAAAATGTTTTTTGAAGATGCTGTTCTTGTTTCGGCGGATGTACTGCAGAAAAGCGGCAGCCACGACACTCGGTTTTTTCTGCTTCAGCCATACCAGCCGCCAGTTCTCCACAAGTGGCAGCCCGGCTACGGGAATGATCTTGATCTCGCCTGCCCTCAGCTCGTGCTTGATACTGAGGATAGACTGGATCGAAAAACCCAGGTCGGCCAGTACCGCCTGCTTTACCGCCTCGCTGGACGTGAGCTCGAACTGGATCTTCGGAACGATATGGGCCTTTTCAAAATATTGCTGCATCGTTACCCTTGTACCCGATCCCTCCTCGCGAAAAATAAGGGGCAGACGGTCGAATACATGCTTGTTCTCTTTTTTCTTTGGTTCGAAGGAAGAGTCGGCCGCTGCTGTCAGGAATAGCTTGTTGGGCAGGAGCACTTCCTGGTGCAGCTCCAGCTTTTCCGGCATGACCGATACAAGCGAAAAGTCCACCTGGTTGTTCTGGAGGCTTTCTATCACCCTCGTCTTATTGGTCACATCCATCGCGAGATCGATATCCGGGTTCTCTTTGATAAAGCCTTTCAGATAATAGGGCATTACATATTTGCCGGTAGAGGCCACAGAGATCTTCAGCCTTCCCGATAGCATGCCTTTGAATGCCTGCGTGCGGTAATTGATATTGGCCACCTCCTGCAAAATGGTATCGGCTATGGAATAAAGCTCCCTTCCAAATTCGGTTATATACAGCTTTCTGCCAATCACCTCCGTAAGCGGAATATCGAACTGGTCCTGCAGGTTCTTTAACTGGATGGAAACCGCGGGCTGCGTCATGTTCAGCTCCTCGGCTGCCTTGGTAATGCTTTGCTTTTCCACTACAGCCATAAAAACCTTTAACTGGTGAAAAGTATAATTCATAAACTTTCTTTATGCTTTGGATAATGAAGATAAATGATAATTTATGAAATACTTCGACCAATTTTGTCCCACACAAATAAGCTATGACAAAAATTACAGTTGCTAAAGGAGACGGTATCGGCCCCGAGATCATGGAGGCCACCTTAAAAGTCTTAAAAGCTGCAGGCGCCAAATTAGACATCGAAGAGATCGAAATTGGCGAAAAAGTTTACAACAGGGGAAATTCGGCAGGCATTGAAGCCAGCGCCTGGGAGTCTTTGCGCAGAACAAAGATCTTCCTCAAAGCCCCCATCACTACCCCACAGGGAGGTGGATTTAAAAGCCTCAACGTAACAACCAGGAAGGTCCTGGGGCTTTTTGCCAATGTAAGGCCCTGTATTTCTTACCACCCTTATGTTCAGACCAAACATCCCGTAATGGATGTGGTGATCGTCCGCGAGAACGAAGAGGATCTTTATGCAGGCATCGAGCACAGGCAGACCGATGAGGTATACCAGTGCCTGAAGCTCATATCCCGCCCCGGCACCGAAAAGATCATCCGCTATGCTTTTGAATATGCAAAAGCATACAACCGCAAAAAAGTCACCTGCTTTACAAAGGACAATATCATGAAAATGACCGACGGTCTTTTTCACAAGATCTTTGATGAAGTAGGAAAAGAATATCCCGAGCTCGAAAAGGAACACTGGATCGTAGACATTGGTGCCGCCAAGCTGGCCGATACACCGCAGATCTTTGATGTGATCGTTATGCCCAACCTGTACGGTGATATCCTGAGCGATGTTGCTGCACAGATCACCGGCTCGGTGGGTCTTGCCGGCAGCGCCAACATTGGCGATGGTTATGCCATGTTCGAAGCCATCCATGGCTCGGCGCCCAGGATCGCCGGAATGGATAAGGCAAATCCATCTGGCTTGCTGCTGGCCGCCATCCAGATGCTCGTGCACATAGGACAGAAGGATGTGGCCGAATCCATCCAGAATGCCTGGTTGCGTACCCTCGAAGAAGGATCACATACTTACGACATCTTTAAGGAAGGCGTCTCCAAGGAGAAGCTGGGAACCTCTGCTTTTGCCGATGCGGTCATCAGCAGGCTGGGACAGAAACCCACGACCTTAAAACCCGTGGACTATTCCAAGTCGGCCGCCCAATTCGATATCAAGGTAACGCCCCAGTCACCTGCAAAAAAACTGCTGACCGGCGTGGACGTGTTTCTCCAGGCTGCCAATACATCGCCGGATGCACTTGCCGCAAGACTGCTGAACACAAATACGAATGAGCTTTCCCTGAGTATGATCACCAACCGAGGCACCAAGGTTTGGCCAAATGGCTTCCCTGAAACCTTTTGCACAGACCATTGGAGATGCAGGTTCAAATCCGGCCAGGATCTTAACTACCAGCATGTGCTGAACCTGATGGAGCGCATTCATTCGGAAGGCCTCGAGATCATAAAAACAGAAAACCTTTATTTATTCGACGGTGAGCCCGGCTTTACAGCTGCACAGGGACAATAAAAATTTATAAAATACATTTTATGGAAATACAACTTTTAACTGGTGTTTTCACCATCGCAGAGGCCGAACAGTTACTGACCGACATTGTTGACGTCAAGATCCATTTTCACGAGAAAAAGATCCGCACCATTCACCTGTCCGAGGAAGACATCAAACATTCCGAAAAAAGGATCATCCAGCTGCAGCAGACCCTGCGCCAGGCCATTCACAGAATGAAGCAGGAAGGCAAGACGCATACGGCCCTGAATGCTCATATCGAAGTGAATACCATCGGCCAGCTTACACCATAAGCTGTGTTACAGCAAAAGCGGTCCGGTTTGATCAAAAGCCCATGGTTCTGCCATGCCATAACTACTGCCACCCTGGAACATGGGGTGGCATTTTTTTACAGAGTTGCATCCGCCAGCATAAGCTCAGATTAGGGCGGGGCGGTTGTAATCTCCCTAAGGCCATCGGCAATACCTGTTCTTAAGCACCAGCATATACGAAATAATTATTAGGTTGGCCTGATTATACTTCGATCTGCTTCCTAAAACCAGTATCTTAGCTGTTTACAGCAGAGATCAACAGCATGGCAAGACCAAAAACACCGGATGGCGAACCTACAAAAGGGGAAATGGATATCCTGCAGGTATTGTGGGAGCATGGCCCGTCTACCGTTCGCTTTGTTAACGACGAGCTTAATAAGGAAAAGGAAACCCTGTATACCTCAACCCTCAAGCTCCTTCAGCTCATGTATGAAAAAGGCATGGTGGAAAGGGATAGCAGCGCCATGACCCATGTTTATACAGCGGCTTTAAAGGAAGACGCGACAAAAAAGGCCATGCTGAAGCGTTTTGTAAATAATGTTTTTAAGGGCTCGCCGGCCGATCTCATGGTTCAACTGCTTGGCACAAAAAAACTCAGCAAGGAAGAGCTTTCCCTGCTCAAAGACCTCGTAAAAAAAATTGAGAAGAAATAAGGCATCTGCAGGCTGTTTGTCCTGTTGCGGCGCCATGATCCCATCCTGTCTATTTTATCTCTTTGATCAGCCTTGCTTCATCATTCCATATCCTGATAGCACCACCCGAAAAGCTGGCGGTCAAAATCCGCTTTCCATCGGGGCTCCACGCCAAACCCCACAGATCCGCCGGGCTCTCTCCCAGGTGCAATAGCCTTCCTTCCGGCGACCAAATACGGAGTGCATCGCTTGCAGTTGCCAGCTTATCCCCGGAAGGGCTCCAACGAATGGCCCGGTATTCGGTCTTGCTTCCGCCGATCTCCTTCAGCATTTTGCCATTCTTTTCAAAAAGCTGCAGAAGCGTTGGCAAGCCGTTTTCTTCCTGGCCATAGTCGCCGATTGCTATAAAGCTGCCACCGGGATGCCAGTCGATGGTTAAAATGCCGGTATTGTGATGCCGGTGACTGATCTTTTGAAGCAGCCTTCCAGCCGTATCGAAATGGATCAGCTCATCGCCTGCCACAGTCATGATCATACCGGAGGGGTGCCAATCCAGGGCGAAATAGCTGTTGTCATTGCCCTTGCTCATGGAGCGAAGTATCTTTCCCTTACTGTCAATGAGGTGCGCCTTGCCATGATTGTCTGCCAGTCCCAGCAAGCGCCCGTCATCGCTCCAGCCAATACCACGTCCACCCGTTCTTAGACCTCGAACGGGTCTTAGGCGCCTACCCTCTGCATCAAGCAGCTCTACTCCCACCATGGTTGCTACAGCCAGGGTTTTGCCATCCGGGTTCCAGCTAAGTGCCCTTATCATGCCCTTGAGCGCAAAGCTCTGCAGCAGACGGTAATCATTTGCATCGTAGAGCCAAACTGTGCTGTCATCGCCGCCCAGCGCAAAGTGCTTTCCATCAGGGCTCCAGGCGGCGGCCCAAATTGCTTCGGGGGCTGGGCTTGTCGCATTTGAATGGCGATTGTCTACCTTTTGCGGTCCGCAGGCGGTTAATGCAAGCCATGCACAGGCCAGGAGAAAGAAAGTATAATGTGGACTCATAAATTTCCTTAAGCCTCTATCGCCAATGGATTGGCCTCATATGCCCCTTTGGCAGCTTTTGCTTTCCTGCGGTCAAACAGCCAGTAATCAAGGCTCCATTTTCCCGGGCCGGAAAGAAAAAATATAAAGGCCGCCAACATGAGGAAGAAGGGTAAGGCATCACCATCCAGTGGCTTGCCCTCGTGAAATTTGAAAGTGATGACCGCCATGGTAATGGTAAGCAGTAAGGCATTGATACGGGTGAAAAGCCCCAGCAGCAAGCAAATGCCACCCAGCAGCTCCGCGGCCTTCCCTGCATAGGCCCAAAGCCAGGATGGAGAAAAGCCAAGGTCGCCGGACCACTGGGTATAACCCTTCATGCCTTCCGAGTCAAAGACCTGCACACCGAAGTAGATGAAAAAATATGCAATCGCCACGCGGAAAAAAAGCAGGCCGTTAAGCCAAAGCGGGTCAGACGACAGAAACTTGCTTTTCATAAAATGATCTATTTAGGTTGTTTATAAACAATTCGATCGGTTCCCGGATCCAGGAACTCATCCTGCAGCATTTGCCTGATGCAATCCGGTTGCTCTTTTCCGTTGACGGATAGCTTTTCACGGTCGAGCCGGAATTCCAGTCCATCTATGCTGACAATGACTTTTTCCCGCAGCATATGCCTTACCATCTCTTTCACCCGTCCATCGGTTATAGCATCATCCACCTGCACCAGCGCTGCCACTCTTTGCAGGCTATCGCTCAACGGAACATCCCGCAGCTTCCCACAGGCTGTTTCGGAACAGGGCGTTTTACCATGATAATGCACCGGCACCGGCTTATGCGCCGCAGAGGTCCTGGCTGCTTTTGATATTCCAAAAAATGAGCAAGCTGTTATCAACAGGCCTGATAACAATAGTAACACGACTGAACGCCCCGGCGGCCGGCTTTGTCCACTTACCATTCTTTGCACACGCTGCAGCAATTGATGAGACCTCCCCGCCGCAAAGCCTAGCGATAGAGAGGAACTTGCCAGGGAGAACTCATAAGAGGCCACCAGGGCATCAATATAGGTCTGGCGATGTCCCAGCTTTTGCAGCACCAGCTCGTCACAACAGCCTTCCCTTTCTTCTTTTACCTGGCCTGAAAGCCAGAGAAAGGCGGGGTTGAAGAACAGGATGTTCTCACAGATGGTTTGTAACAGGTTAACCAGGTAGTCGTGCCGGCGAATATGGTAGAGCTCATGAAGAACGATCACTTCAACCTCTTCGGGCTTGAGCCGGTTGACAAAGCCAATGGGGAAAAGAATCACAGGCTTGAGATAGCCGATCAGCAAAGGCATGCGTACAGCGGCCGACTCCCGGATTTCCACTAACCTGCTGACGCGGAGAAGGGCTTTGAAAGACGACAGCTTTTCATTCCAACCGGCAAGATCGATAGAGCTTGAAGATCTCCTGAGCTTGTTTATTCCCAGCGCCGATCGAAAAAAGAAAATCATTCGTATGCAGAAAAGCAAAAGCCAGGCTGCAAACACATAAGGCGAGGCGAGGTTGATGAAGGAGGACACCGGGTCTGCGCTGGACAGGGTCCGAGCAATGGCTTGCACATCTGCCATTGTTCTTACTGTTACAGGCCTTAACTCCTGCTGCTTCGTGAACAGGTAAAAAAATGTAATGACCAGCGAGATCAGAAAAAGACAAACGAAAGCAAGCAATACCGTGTAACGTGCCTTGGCCCGGCTTTTCCCGGCCAGGAAAAGGTAGAGGCCTGCGAGCGCTGCAAAAAGCACACCCATCCAAAGCGAATGAAGAAGCGTTCCCGAAAAAGCAGCAACAAAATCAAACAGATATTCTTCCATTCAGGCGGCGTTTAAAAAGACCGGCATCAAGGCAGAAGCACATCGGCATTCATTCCAAGCCTCCATTTCCAAAACTTTTCCTATCCTCCCTCCCAGAGATATGCCTTAAATTGAACCTTTAATACGGTACTACGCAAACTTAATAATTTTTTCGTAGGTTGTATATTCTTTTTCCGATCATAATAATTTATACCTATGTGCCGCCTGCTGTTTCTTGTTTTAATCACCATGAATATCGCTGTCTTTGGACAGGCGAATATGGATAGCGCTTATGTTTGTCCGCCATGTAACAGCCCCTGCGACGATTCACTGTTTACCGGCGCCGGAACCTGCCCGCACTGTAAAATGACCCTCGTAAAAAAGGAGCAGGCAGTAAAGCCGCTATCCATCGGCTTGCTGCTGCACAATGGCGTGGAGGTACTGGATTTTGCGGGACCACTGGAGGTTTTTTCTTACGCGGGCTTCGAGCTCTTCACCATCGGCAAGACCAAGCAACCCATCACCTCGCAGGGAGTGCTTACCATTACGCCGGAATTCAGCATAGAAGATGCCCCGCCCTTTGATGTACTCGCTGTTTTTGGTGGCAATGCAAGCAAGGTGTCGAAGGATGCTGAGATGATCAGCTGGATACGAAAACAGAGGCCAGGATTGCAATACTGCTTTTCTGTATGCACCGGTGCCTACATCCTGGCGGAAGCCGGTTTTCTGGACAGTCTTTCTGCAACCACCTTCCATTCCAGCATTCCTGATTTTCGCTCGAAATACCCGGCAGTGAGAGTCCTGGAAGAAACACGCTTTGTAGACAATGGCACGGTCATTACGACCGCAGGCATTTCCGCGGGCATAGATGGAGCCCTGCACTTCGTAAGCAAGGTCAGAGGCGAGGCGGAGGCAGCCAGGATAGCCAGGATGATGGAATATGATAAATGGAAGCCCGGTGAGGGCCTGATCCTGGCCAACAGCAAGGTCGATAAAAGAGATTCCTCGAAGAAGAGTTTGCCTATACCTGTATATAGCTCCCCGTCTTCAAAGGATATTCCCGTTAAAACCCTGCAGGGAAGATCGATCGGTGCAAAGGAACTGTCCGAGAGGATCACAAAGCTGATGAGTGCTGCCAGGGTAGCGGGACTTGGTGTTACAATATTCAACAACAACAGGATCGTTTTTCAAAAAGCCTTTGGCTACAAAAGGAGCGATGCAAGGCTGCCATTTTCGGCGAACACGAACATTTATGGTGCATCTCTCAGCAAAAATCTTTTTGCAGTGCTGGTAATGAAACTGGTGGAAGAAGGCCTTATTGAACTCGACAAGCCGCTGCAGTCTTACCTGCCCAAGCCAGTGTATGAGTATGGAGCTGGCAGTAGCTGGAACCAGGATTACCGGGCACTTGAGCGGGATAGCCTCTACCGGGAAATAACAGCCCGCATGTGTTTGAACCATACCTCCGGCTTTCCCAACTGGCGTTGGGAGGAAAAGGACGAGACCCTCCGGGTAAAGTTCAAGCCGGGACAATATTTCAGCTATTCGGGAGAAGGCCTTTGTTATCTCCAGTTCGTTATCGAAAAACTAAGCGGCAAAAGCCTGGAGCAGCTCATGGAAGAAAAGATATTCCCTGTCCTGGGAATGAAATACTCGGCCTATAGCTGGCGACCAGGCTACGATGCCAATTTTGCCTATGGGCATGATAAGCAGGGTAAGGTGCTTCCAAAAGATAAAGACAATGCACCCCGTGCAGCCAGCACCCTTGAAACGACGCTGGAAGATTATTCTTATTTTCTCCAGGCCATGCTTCAAAAAAAGATCCTGGCTTCTTCCTCCTATGCCGAAATGTTCAAAACCCAGGTGCGGATCCGCACGAAGGTGCAGATGGCTCCTGAGAGCTGGAAGCAGCTCTCGAATGAGTACGATCACCTGAAGCTCGGTTATGGCCTGGGCTGGGGTGTGATGCAAACACCGAAAGGCCTGGCTGTGTTCAAAGAAGGCCATGGAGAAGGCTTTCAGCACTATTGCATTCTTTTCCCCGATCAAAAGACCGGTATATTGCTGATGAGCAATAGCGATAATGCGGAAAGCATTTTCAAAGAACTATTGGAAGAAACCATCGGCGATACCTATACGCCGTATAAATGGCAGCAATACCTGCCTTATAATGTTAAACGATAGCAGCTGTTGCCATCGACCGCACCGATGCCTTAACCATGGCAATTTTTGAGACTAAGGCCGGATGGAATGTTTTCTGATCTTTTTCAGGGCAAAACGAAGCTGTGCATCCCTGCCCAGGACAATATCCTTTTGAGAAGTTCTTACTATGTGATCGGGCTGCACACCCTCGTCGGGCCGGTGTTCGGAAGGTGCGCCCCATACCAGCGGTATGTCGATCTCGAAACCGCTGTAAGGCAGGTAGAAAAAGAAGAATTGCCCGCCATTAAGGCCTTGTTTTGTGCCACCGGTGGGCTCGCCGATCAGGATGCCCCTTTTCTCCCGCTGGATGATATCCGCCATGGTGAAGCTAGCCGAGCTGTTGCTGGAATTGATCAGCAGGTAAAGGCTTCCGGTGAACAGTTGATGCTTGACGGGCAGTGGCGGACAAGGTGTTTTGGAAGTATCGGTCTTCTCAAATAGTCCATCGGCCCCTTTTGTATAGGCGGCAGGATCCTTTGGCTTTTTGAATTCCGCGTTCCAGGTTTTAAGCAGGGGAAGCAGGGTATCGGGAACAGAAAGGAATTTATACAGCCGTCTGCTCCGGGCGCTGCACCCCGATGGTTTGTCCATGATATAAGCTAGTACTTCATCACGGGCTTCGTCCAAACCGCCTTCATTCCCCCTGATATCGATCACCAGGTTGCTGATGCCGCTGTTTTTGAGCAAGGTGAACACGCTGTCCAGGTAAACTTTATAATCGGAACTCCAGTTCCAGGTCCCGAAGTCGCCAAGGCGCAGGTAAGCAGCATTTTTATCGAGGAGCCGGAACGTCCAGCCAGCCTCGTTTACCGGCAAGGGTCCGAACCGCTGGAGGTAAAGTTCCTGCCGCTCTTTTTTCGATATAGCCTGTAGCCTCTTGCTGACGGGTCGTTTACCGTGAGGCTTTATCAGCAAACGATACTCCTTTGCATTGAAGAGCTCAGGAAAGAACAGGGGAAAATAAATATCGAACAAGGCATAATTGGATGTATCGGCATCAAGTGGAAAAATAGACAGGTTATCCAGCATTTTGCCCTGCCCATGCCGCCCATCGCTGCGGCTGACCTGGAGCAGGCTATCCAGCGCGGCTTTTGCCGGAATGGCATTGAAGGATATAATCTCGTCGCCGGGACAGATCGAGGGATCTGCCGAAAGGTTGTGGGTGACAATGAACCGGCGATCCACTACTTTGAAAAGCAGGGGCAGGCAGGTAGCGGAAAACAGGCGGCCGGCCACCGCTTCTTTTTGATTCCATGGATTGAGGTAGGTATGGCCACATTTTACCCTGGCAGCCAGCCTGGAGAGCAGCAGGTAATAATCTCGTTCCGACTGCAGGTCATACAGGGCTTTCTCAGCATCCGCAAATGCCGCTCCGATAGCAGCAGGCGTATTGTACCGCAGGAGCCCGGGATGCAGGGCCGTGAACGCGTCCTTGATCAGGCTAAGCTCATAACGCATCTGGCTGATGGGCGGAGGTGGCAGAAAGGCCTGGCAAAAAAGCGAACCTGAAAATAGGAGGGCAATGGTCATACAAAAAAGGCGCATAAACGAACTGTTTGCACAAAACTCTTTTTTCGCAAGAGCAGTACCGTCTCAAAAAGAATTTGATACCAGTTAAATAGTATCTGAAAGCGGGGTTTTTGTATCATCTTCCACTTTCCTGGCCTGAATCCACTCTTTAGGCGTCTTGCCGGTCAGCTTTTTAAAAGCCCGGTTGAAGGTAGGCTTCGAATTAAAGCCACAGTCGTAGGCAATGCCCATAATGGTCTGTGCCTGGTGCTTTCCCTTTTGAAGCTCATCCAACACGGCCCGCACCCTGTAACTATTGATAAACTCATTAAAGTTTTGGCCAAAGCCTTCATTAATAAGCCTGGAAAGCTGTGTGCTGTTCATCCCGGCCTGCCTGGCCAGGCTTGACAGACTTAATTCGGGGTCGAGAAAAGGCTTTTGCTCCTCCATGAAGCGGGAGAGAGCTAAGTTTTCGCCTTCCATCCCGGCAGTCGGGGGTTCTTCCGGAACAGCAGAATCGGCCTCCGGTTCTGCCACGAATTGAAGCTGATTGAATAATTTTCCGCTGCTTCGATGATAGCCATTCAAGCTGATGAAATAGACGAGAACACCAACAACCAGGTAGAGGTACCAGTTATCGATATAGCTGGCTTCCGGGTTTACAAGGTTATAGATAAAAAAAGCAAGGAAGCAGATTATGCCGGCACCAAAGACCAGCAGCATTTGATAGAGCCAGTAAAATGAAATGGACTCCTGAAACGAAAAATGCTGTTTTATGTATCTCGTATACCTTTTATAGGCGCTCAATGTTTTGATGCAATAATAAAGGAGAGAAGCATAAGAAATAAGATAAACCATGGGGTGTTTGTCCAGCTCTGCCCAGGGACCGCGGGTACCGTACTGAAAAGCTTCTATGAGAGGAAAAGGAGCATACAGGCTGAAATCCACTATCCATTTCACAAGGCAGAGCAGCAGCATAAGGGCCGGTAATACCAGGTGAACCCAATGCGCTTTGGAAGGTCTGAACCGGTTATTTGTGACGCTCAGGAAATAGAAGTACAGAAGCGGCCCCAGAAAAATGATGGTGTTGAAGGGAAAATAGAACATAAATGCCGTGAAAACATCATGAGAATCATACCATCCAGCAAAGCCCAGCATCCAAAAGCAGAGACGGATCACAAGCATGAAGATGAGCAAACTTAAGAATAGGTCGGGCCACCTGCGCTTTCCCAGGTACCGGGCAAGGAACACAAATGCCATGATGGATCCATGAACGAACGGAGCTAGCAGCAGGGCGCTATACAGGTTGAAGTCAAAAGGGATCATGCTTTGCAGGGGGCTGCGTTTTCATTTGCCTTGCCGGCAGAATGAACAGGAACCTTCCGCTGCAGGCCAATGAGAACAAGATAAAAAATTGAAGCTAGACTAGGAATTAATTATGAGGTTGGCTTACAGCCTGGGCTTTTGCACCAGCTGATCCATCATCCCCTTTTAGGACTATGCAAAGCCATCGAAGCATATAGCTCAAACCAAGTTGGGCAGGCTTATTTTGACTGCATCAAGGCAGGAGCAAATCGAAAGCCGCTCTATTTCGTGACTTCCTCCAGGGCTTCCACAATGGCTTGTAGCAGGTCGGGATGAACCGGCTTAGCAGCGTTTACCATATCGGGATCGGCGAGCGCTCGCCACTGCCTTTCTTCATCCGGCTCAAAAAATATCGTTTGTCCATTGATATCAACAGCCACTTTATAGCTGTAGCCCTGAGCCAGCAGCCGGGAGGGGAAGAGCAATTCTTCGCCCCTAAACAGAACCGGCAGGTCAAAAACATCATCCATGTACCTAAATTAAGGTAAGGAAGGAAAGAGCTGCAGTAGGAGTCCTCCGGCCGGCCTTGTTGGAAGAGAGACGCTAATCTTATTTTTTGAGAAGCTGTAAAAAAAAGTCCCCGCTCAAAAAGCGGGGACCGGTATAAGGCGTTAAATAATTTTAGTCTTTTAATTTCATCGGAACGGACGCCTTAGTTTTTCAGGATAGTTGGTTTAGGTTTTCAAGGATTTTCGGATCAAACAACGGGCTTTCTAAGGATATGGTCTGGTTTTCATCAGGATAAAAGAGAAAAGAAGTTGACCGATATTGGATTAGGTTTTTCTTGGATCTGGATTTAGAATTTAATGGTTTGGTTTTTCTGGATCTTGGATAGATTGATATGTTATCAATCAACTTCTGACACAAAACTACACCGGGAGCGCAAACTGTACAATCGCATTAATGCCCTGTTTTTGGCTTATGGTATTTACCGCAGGTATCGTAAAAAAACGGGCGGGGAAGATGGGAAACTACGTAAAATAAAAAAGGGCCAGAATGGAAATTCAGCCCCGTTTAAAATCCAATATCCTATGAAAAACCGAAGCGAAGCTAATAGTCATAATTGTTCTATGCAACCGTATTTCTACGCATTATGAAAAGAATAACAAAATAAAGATCCTTGGAAACTATATGTGAGTTGGACAAGTTGTGTTGGTTATTGAGTTGCAAGGGGCTAGAAAAGGGGATGTTTTTCTTCTTCTTTATCGATGTTTTTCCCGTGGCTTTACTTCTGCTGAAAGCTAGTTTTGTGTAGTTGATATATCAATTGGATGAATGGGATGCCTTCGGGTATCGCTTGAGATTTGAATTAGCTGCACAGCCTGGTTGTTGCTTAAAAGGGAGGAGGCATGTTACTGAGTGTTCATTGGCAGGCTTTACCCCATATAGGCGTATGCAACAGCAAACAATGGTAGGTTGGAAGGCGGGGGAGGGAGGGCCCCGCAGGGGAATGGGCCAGCTTTAAAGTCTCAAAAACGTGCTTTCTCTCAAACCCACCTCCCCCTTTGGAAGGCTCACCTCCAAAGCACTTTTCAATCAACCCGCAAACACTCACGAGCAATATCTCCGCAGCCTGGACTTTCCTCTAAACACCCACACCCCATCCAACTCATATATACCTACTAACTCCTTTTGGTATACAGAAGACAAGCAAACTCCTTATTCGATCACCGGCACGGTATCAGACAGCATAAACGGTTTATACCTTCAAGCTGCTCTTGATCGGCCATACCGCGCTGTATGCTACGCGGCTACTGTTTGACCTGCTTAGCTTGTTCCTTTGCCCTTTTTCTAAAAAATCCTCTCAGCAGGAAATTATGCTGCAGGGCCTCGAGGTTCTCATCGAGCTTTTTTGTGCCGGCAGAGAGATTCTCTATGGTTTGCTTGAGGTTATCAGCTGTCTGCTTGTCGTTCAGCAAGGTTCCGATGGTCCCATTGCTATTGTTGATGCCTGCGTTCAACCCCTGGCTTGTCTGTTTAAGGTCGGCCACTACCGCATTTGCAGCGGCCGATACCTGGTCGATCTGTCTGGCCACCGACCGGAGGCGCGCAAAGATCACCGTATCGGTTACCAGGTCCTGCGCAAGGCTTCCCTTTGTTTTGAGCTGTGCCGCGTAAGCCGCCACGCCCTGTGTAAGGTCTTCTGCATTCGAGGCCGAACGCTGAATGGAAGCCATAGCTGCCTGCAGCTGGTTGGCGAGAGTTTCATCCTTGAGCAACTTGCCGATGGAGCCTTCTCCCGAAGCAAGACGGCCACTCACCGTTTTTACGTCGTTGGTTATAGCAAGCAGGTTTTTATTGTTCTCCTGCAGTGTGGCTAGCATTTCGTCGGTATCGACTGCTTTTTGTATGCCAAGCACATCGCCGGCCTCGATCACACCTGCATTAGGGGTGCCACCCGAAAGCACGATGATCTTGTTACCGATAAGGCCATCCGATCCGACCTTGGCCTTTGTATCTTTTTTTATGTAGGGCTTGTTCCGGTCTTCTATATTCATCGATACCACCACCCTTCCGTTGCTATCGAAGGATATATTCTTAATGACGCCCACCTTCACACCGGCAAACCAAACATTGTTGCCAGCCTGCAGTCCCCCAACATCGTCGAATACGGCCTTTACCTGGGTAGAGCTTTTTAACAGGCTTTGCTGGCCTCCAAGCGTGAGCACGCCGGCAATAAAGATGGCAAGTGCTATAAAGATGAAGATGCCAACAATAACACCTCGTTTATTTCTTTTTTCCATATCTAGTCTATAAAATTATAATCGTGAAAGCTTTTGATCCGCTCGTCATCCGAGCTGAACACCTCTTCGAAACTGCCCTGTCTTACAAAACGTCCGTCCAGCAGCATAGCCATCCGGTCGCCTGTGGTCTTGGCACAGGTAAGATCATGGGTGATGATGATGGAGGTGGTATTGAACCTTTTCTGCACTTCGTTGATCAACTCATTGATCTCGATGCTGGTGATGGGATCGAGGCCCGCGGTAGGCTCATCGTAAAGCATGATCTCCGGCCTCAGGATCAGCGTACGGGCAATACCGATACGCTTGCGCTGGCCTCCCGAAAGCTCGGAGGGCAGCTGATCTATGGCCTGCAAAAGACCTACAGCTTCAAGTACCGTTTCTACAGCCTGCTTTACCTCTGCCCTTCTAATACCGCGCCTGTGTCTCACCAGGGGAAACTCCAGGTTTTCTCTAACGGTCATGCTATCGTACAGCGCGCTGTTTTGAAATGAGAACCCTATCTTCAATCTTAGCTCCTGCCACTGTTTATCATTCAAACCGCTTACGTTTCTGCCCAAAACCACCACCTCGCCCTTATCGGCCTTCAGAAGGCCGGAGATGATTTTGATGAGCACGGATTTTCCTGTGCCCGACCGTCCGAGGACCACCACGTTCTCTCCCTGGCATACCTCCAGGTTTACTCCTTGCAGCACATGATTGTCGCCAAAGGATTTGTACAGGTCCCTGATCGATATGACCGTTTCATTGCAATTGGGTATGTGATTGGGCTTATTCACGGATAGAGTTTACGATTTGAACGATAAATATCTCTTCGATGAAGATGAGGAACATGGATGTAACCACCGAAGCATTGGCTGACCGGCCCACACCCTGCGTGCCTCCTGTTGTATGATAACCCTTATATGCACCCACCATGCCAATGGTAAAACCGAATATCAGCGATCTAATCAGTGAGCTGTAGAAGTCCAGAAAGGTGATCCTGTTGAATGCATTGGTAATAAATGTAGTAAAGCTGGTTTGCTCGTGCAGGTATACATCCAGGAAAGAGCCCATCAGTCCCACAAAAGCCGTATACATCATCAGCATAGGTATCATGAGCGTGGTAGCAGCCACACGGCTGACCACCAGGAATTTAAATGGATTTACCGCAGAAACCTCCATGGCGTCTATCTGCTCGGTAACCTTCATCGAGCCAAGCTCGGCACCAATGCTCGATCCTACCTTGCCTGCGCAAATAAGAGCCGTTACCAGGGGCGCCAATGCCCTGATCATGGCTATAGCCACCAGTGAAGGCAGCCAGGATGCCGCGCCGAACTCGGAAAGTGATGGCCGCGACTGCTTTGTAAATACGAGTCCTGTGATGAAGCCGGTAAGCGTGATCAGGGCCAGGGACCGGTAGCCTATATCGTAACACTGTTTTACAATCTCATTCCACTCAAAGGGGCGGCGGAAAACTTCTTTGAAGAACCTGCCTACGAAACGTGTCACTTCATACAGGTTAATAAAAAACCTGTCCGTTCGCGCGGAAATGACCGAATCGCCTGTCCGACCCTTCTTTTTCATCTGGATTGCTTTGGGTGCAAATTTGAACCTTTTCAGGCAATTGCCGGCAAATAGTGGGATGACCGCCGGCCGGGAAAGCTGAGCTGCCGGGTCGAAAAAGACCAGTATCAAACACGATGGGGCAGACTTCCCCCGAAACCTTCGCCACTCCTGCTGCTGTTCACGGATTTTCCTTTTAATGCCGTCAGCCGGCTTCTTTTAAGCGATTTAAAAAAAGCCGGCAATATTCATGAAAGAGCCTTAAGCCATTGCCGGAACAACCCCTGCCTTGCCAATGGCATGGAATTTATGGCCTTATCATAAGTAAAAAAACAGACATGGCAACACTTGAAGTACAACCGAAGAAAAAGGCCGTATGGCCATGGATACTGCTCCTGCTGATCCTTATTGCGGCTGCGGTAGCCTATTTCCTGCTGCGCGACAGCACAACGGTAACTGATACCTATACGCCGCCTGCCAATACGACCAGCCCGGGCGGTACAGGCACACCGCCTGCACAGTAGGCTTCATGAATTTTCAAACCTGGGGCAAACGCCCTCTTAAATCGATATACCATGGCATCAGACAAACCATCAACGCGCCTGCGCGAATTGCGCGGAAGCGGTTATGAAATAGCAAAAGGACAACCCGACATCCGGGGATGGGATGTGAGGGACGAAAGTGGACGCAAGTTCGGCAAGGTACAGGAGCTCATTTTCGATATCAAGGCCCGCCGCGTGCGTTATATGGTCGTAAACATCCTGGATGTAAGAGAGCTCGAGCTGGAAAAACGCACAGTGCTCGTACCTATAGGCCTGGCTGAGCTGGACTCTTCCGATGACGACGTGATCCTGCACCAGGTAACGCCGTTTCAGCTCCGTGCCCTTCCTAAATACCAGAAGACCAACCTTGGCGGTAAGGCCGAAAGGGATATCAGCCAGGTTTTTGGCCGCAATGGGGCACTCGGCAGCTCCGACGAGGATATGGGTGATGAGTTCTACAACCATGAGCATTTTAATGAAGACAACCTGCAGCGCCGTCGCAGCAGGGTTATACCCGGTAGCTCCGGCAGCCGTACTGCAGAACAGGAGATGCGGGATGCCCGGGAAAGGCTTGAAAGAGAAAAAGAGCGGGAAAGGGAGCTTGAAAAAGTAAGCCTGCGCCGCGATGCTGAGCTTGGACAGCCACTGTCGTTCAATGATCCCGACGATGTGAAGCGAATGGAAAAAGAGATACGCCGTAAAGAAGAATCGGAAGAAGAATTTCAGCGGCGCATTCGTCGCAGGTAAAAATTACCTGCGAA
>DASTPZ010000073.1:0-8880 GCA_035761965.1 Flavisolibacter sp.
CTTCTGCGAAAACCAGTTGAACAGGTTGACGCTCGACTGAAGCTGAAAATTGGAGAAAAAAAAGTTCCGGTTCTCGAACACGTTGGTAGCAGGGTTGATGGAACGGCCAAGATTGTACCCGCCGCTGGCACCAAGGCCCGCATTGGGATAGCGGCCGGCCTCAGACAGCTTCACCTGCAAGGCACTGAGCCGCGCCTGCACATCTGCCTGTTTTATTGAAATATTATTAGCCACTGCATAAGCGACACATTTCTCCAGGCTCCAGTTCTCCTGCGCATTCACACGGATGGCCAGCAGGACCAATAACAGACAGAAGACTTTTTTAGGCATAAACAAAAATAAATCAAAGATGTGCAAAGGAAGACAAAAGCGACGAACCTGCCCCATACCGCTTTTTGTTTTAAAGGCTGCCTGCCTTCTCAAGGGCCTGCCCGAGGTCGGCGATAAGGTAGGCGGCATCTTCCAGTCCTACATACATGCGGATGTAACGATGCTCCTTTTTAGCTGCATCGAAAGCCGCAGGGTCGATACCCGCGCATTTTGGAATGATCAGCGATTCGTGACCACCCCAGCTTACCGCCATAAGAATATGCTGCAGCGATTCGCAGAAGCGCGTAATGGAGTCCAGGGAACTGTTCCTGAGCGTAAAGGTGAACAGGCCGCAGGCACCCGACATCTGTTGCCTCGCCAGCTCATACTGCGGAAAAGATCCGTCGAAGGGGAAGATGACCTCTTCGACTGCCGGATGCGCTTTCAGGAACGAGATCACCGTTGCCGTGCTGCGTTCTATACGTTCCAGGCGGGCGGCAAGGGTTCTCAGGCCCCTGATGAGCAGCCAGGCGTTAAAAGGCTGTATGCCGCTGCCTACATTGAGGTACTCGCTGTTAAAGATCCGCCTGATCATTTCGGAAGAACCCGATAGCACACCACCAAGGGTATCGCTGTGGCCACTGATGTATTTGGTTGCGGTCTGCATGCTCAGGTCTATGCCCAGGCTAATGGGTTTTTGATAGAGCGGGGTACAATAGCTGTTGTCGATCATGGTAACAATGCCCCTGGGCCGTGCAAGGGCGGCGATGGCCTTCAGGTCCTGGATGGCATAATCCCAGGAGTTGGGCGACTCAAGGTAGATCAAAGCCGTGCGGGTTGTGAGCGCAGCTTCAAAATTTGCAAGCTCCCTGCCGTCCACATAAGTGGTGCTGATGCCAAACCGGGGCAGGATCACGTCAAAGGTTTTCTGTGCCCAGGAATAAGGGTCTTTCACCGAAACAATATGATCGCCGCTCTTTACATTGGCCAGCACACCGGCAAAGATGGCGGCGGCGCCGCTGTTGAAAACGAGACAGTCCTCTGCGCCATCGAGCGCGGCCAGCTTCCTGCGCAGGATATCGACGGTAGGGTTAAGTCCCCTGCTGTAAATATACCCGCCCATTTCATCTGCGAATGCGGCACGCATATCTGCAACGGTTCGAAAAACAAAATTGCTCGTTTGCATGATGGGAGGCGATACGGCATTGTAATAGCCTTCCCTTTCTTCGGCCAGTTCTGTAAGTATGTAGGAGAGATCCACCTTAGTTGTTTTTTCTTCTGATCAAAAAATACAGGAGGGCCGAGCCGGCCAGCACAGCCGTGCCGATCAGCGCTATCCTGGGTGTATTGATGGCGATGCTGGCGCAGACAAAAACATAGGCCAGTATGAACAGCACCGGCATCAGCGGGTAAAGCTTCATCTTGTAAATGCCCTTGCCATCGAGATGCCTGGTACGCTTGCGGAGGATGAACAGCGTGGCGGCCGAGGTGGCCATGCCGAACGAATCGAGAAATATGCTGAAGCTGAGGATGGTCTCGAAGGTTTCGGCGAACAGCACCACCACGATGGCGATGGCTGCGAATACGGTCAGGGCCACCAGGTATACGCCCTTGGATTCGGATTTTCGCTGGAAAACAGCCGGCAGCACACCGTCCTCACTCATTGCATAGATAACGCGGGGATTACTGAGCAGGGATACATTCACATAGGCAAGCACGGAAAGAAAAAGCAAAACCGAAAATGCATTGCCGCCCTGTGCTCCAAACAACTTGCTGATAACGGTTGTTGCTATGGGCACATCGGTTTTGGCCTTAAGCTGCTCGAAACCCACGATCTGGTAATAAGCAATATTGGTGAGCAGGTAGAGCAGGATGATGACGGTGATGCCGATAAAGATTCCTTTTGGAACCGTACGGGAAGGCTCGCGCACCTCGCTGCCAAAGTTGATGGTTTGCTGGTAGCCGCCATAGGTAAAGGAAACAGCGACCAGGGCGAGCCCGAACGAAGTGATGATCTCTGTTGTGCTTCCCTTTACGGGATCGAACAGGGGCGTATTGTTGCCGCTGTAAGCCGGCGGGTAGAAAAGGGAGGCGATGAGCATCAGAAGCATGAGGATCTTAATTACCATCAAAACGTTCTGGGTCTTTGCGCTCATCTTCAGTCCCATGATGTTGACACCATAGAACAGGAGGATGGCCAGCATGGCTATGGCCATGGTGATGATGTTTCCCCCATCGGGCATGAATACGCCCTTGATATAACCTGCACCGATCAGGGCAACACCCGATATGGAAGCGGCATTGGAGATGAGTATGCTGCAGTTAAGGGCAAATGCGACCGAGGGATGATAAGCATAAGAAAAGATCTTATAGTAGCCACCGGTAACGGGATAGCGCGAGCCGATCTCCGCATAGGTAAGCGCGCCGCAAAGCGCAATGAGCCCACCTGCTATCCAGGCTGCAAAATAAATAGAAGGTGAAAGCGCCGCACCCGCGGCATCCTTTGCCGTACGGAATATACCCATGCCTATAACCAGCCCGATAACGATCATGGTGAGGTCGAGCAGGTTGAGCTTTGGCTTTTCAGTCATGCTTTGAAGATAAGGGGTTTCACCCAAAACGGACAGGCATGCGGCGGGCTCCAAAAGGCAGGTAAAAATTTTATTTTGTGCGGTCCTTGTCCGGGCAGGCTGTTAAGACATGATTATTCACATCATCATCCACATCCTGAACTTGTATATCAAATCCCCTTACATTTGCCGCGTAATTGGTTCTTCCGCCTCAGGCGGAAGATGAAAAGGGAAGCCGGTGAAAGTCCGGCGCTATCCCCGTAGCTGTAAGCTGCCGGGAAGGGAGAACAAAAAACTGTGCTCGTCTTCAATTGCGGATCCCTCTTGAAGCGAATGCCCGTAATCAAGCTCCCTCCCCCACTGCTGGATCTTCATACCACTATTCTCAAGGGAATGGGAAGGTGTTCAGCAGGCAGTAAGCCAGAAGACCTGCCAGTTGCATTTAAACATTCATGCTTTCGGAGGAAAAGCAGAGATGATAAGGCACATTGTTTATCTTCTCAGTTACCTATTTTCCGGAAGCAGTCACAAAAAAATTTTCAACTGTTATGAGAAAAATTTTTTCCGTGGCTGCCATCATTATCAGCAGCCAGCTTTCGGCGCAGCAGGACAGCGCCAGCCTCGATGAAGTAGTGGTAACCGCTACCAAATTTCCCGTTAAGCAAAGCAATACCGGCAAGGTCATTTCCGTCATCACCCGGCAGCAGATCGAAAACAGCATAGGCCAGGATTTCTCGCAGCTGCTGAATGAGCAGACCGGTCTCACGGTGAGCGGCGCCAACAGCAATCCCGGAAAGGATAAGTCCATCTTCCTCAGGGGCGCGGGTGGCAACTACACCCTTATCCTGCTCGATGGCATTCCACTGAACGATCCCTCGGGCATAGGCGGTAGCTTCGATATCAGGCTGATCTCCCTCGAGCAGATCGAAAGGATCGAGATACTCAAGGGCAGCCAGTCCACTCTTTACGGCGCCAATGCCATCGCCGGCGTGATCAATATCATCAGCCGCAAGGCAAAGAGCGAACAAACAACGGGCTCCGGCACGCTCAGCTATGGAAGCTTTAATACTTTCAAGGGCAATGCGGCCTTCAGCCGCAAGGGAAAAATTTTTGACTACAACCTTAACTACGAGTATTTCGATACCGATGGCATCAACGAGGCAACCGACAAGAACAATACCGGCAGCTTTGATGAAGACGGTTTCAGGCGGCAGTCATTTTCCGCCAACCTCGGCTTCAGGCTGAGCGAGAAGATCAGGCTGGCACCCTATTTCCGCTATTCGGCCTTTAAAGGGGAGTATGATGCCGATGCCTTTACAGACGGCGCTCTCCTGCAAGAAGCGGAGCTTACTAATACAGGTCTTGTGGGCAGCTTTGGCTATAAAGGCGGTGCAGTGACGGTGAACTATGGCTATGATAAGACAAGACGCGATTTCAACGGTTATGCCCTTGACGGAGATTTTCACCACGCCGAAGCTTATGTCAACCACAAGCTTGGCAGCCGTCTCCAATTGCTTGCGGGACTGAGCTATCAAAACTACCAGCTGCCTTCGCCCGACACGACCAATACGCTCATCAGCCCTTATGCCTCGCTTGTTTTCCAGCACAAGGGATGGAGCATTGAAGCCGGCGGCCGCTACAACAAGCACAACGAGTACGGCGACAACTTCACCTACAGCTTCAATCCTTCGTATCTATGGCGCGAGCGGGTGAAGCTTTTTGCCAATGTATCAAGTGGCTTCCGTGCGCCTTCGATCAGCGAGCTTTTTGGACCCTTCGGTGCCAACCCCAATCTCAAGCCGGAGAAGAGCCGCAGCATCGAAGGAGGTGTACAGGCCTTTGCACTGAACAAACGCTTTTCAGCCTTGGCAACCTATTTCGACAGGGATATAGAGGATGTGATCATTTATGCCTTTCCCGCGGGTTATACCAACCGCGACCGGCAGAGGGATCATGGCCTCGAGGTGGAGCTGGCCTTTGCGCCCAGCACGAAATGGAACTTCCGCGCCACCTATGCTTACGTAGATGGAGAGATCACGCAAAAGCTCCAGGGAAAGGATACGAGCTTTTACAACCTGATCCGCAGGCCCAAGCATACGGTGAACCTGTTTGCCGGCTTCCGTCCAACAGAGCGGCTGTTCGTTTCCACATCGGTGCAGTCGTTCAGCGACCGGAATGATATTTTTTATGATCCCGCCACCTTCGAGGCGGTACCCGTAGTGCTCGACGCCTATATGCTCTGGAATGCCTATGCAGAGTACCAACTGCTCAGCAAGGACCTCATCATCTTTGCCGATGTCAGGAACATCACCAACAAAACGGATTATGCAGAAGTGTATGGGTATAATGTGCAGGGAACTAATTTTAATGCCGGACTTCGCTTCAAACTATAATAAGAAAAACATGTTAATCGACAGAACCAATCCACGCACTGCGGTGCTTTTACTGATGATCGCGGCCATTGGCGCAGTAAGGGTCATCTTCAATTTCAGTCACGACATATCCCCGCTGGCCAATTTTTCGCCGCTGGGCGCCATGGCTCTTTTCGGAGGCAGTTATTTCAACCGCGGCTGGAAGGCCTTTGGCTTTCCCCTGCTCACGCTATTTGTTTCGGACTTCATACTCCAGCAAACGGTGTTCAGGGCTTATGGTGATGGATTCCTGTATGAAGGCTGGTATTGGGTTTACGGAGCTTTTGCGCTGATGACCCTCGCAGGAAGGCTGATGCTCAGGAGGCCTACCGTAAGCAGCTTCCTGGCGGCAACGCTTGTAACCGTGCTGATACACTGGATCGTTACCGACCTCAGTGTATGGATCGGTTCGAGCCGGTTCTCACAAGACCTTGCCGGCTTCCTGCACTGCCTTACAGAGGCCATTCCCTATGAGCTTCGCTTTCTTACCGGCACACTCATTTATGGCTCCATTCTTTTTGGCGCCTTTGAGTGGATGAAGCGCAAATATCCTTCCCTGGCAAAAGCCTGATAAATCATGGGGCTGACGGAAGATCCGTCAGCCCTTTTTAAACCAGCGATATGAAGATCTGTTCCTTTCTTCCTGCCGTAACGCAGATGATTTACGATATGGGCTTGCAGCATATGCTTTATGGCGTCACATTCGAATGCCCGCCGGCGGCGCTTGCCGAAAAACCGCGGGTAGTGCGCTGCGTGCTTGAAGGCAAGCAGTACAGCAGCGCGGAAATAGACCGCATATTCTCAGCATCGAAGGCCCAGGGTAAAAGCCTTTATTATGTGGATGAAGACCTGCTGCAATCCATAGCGCCCGATGTGATCTTTACGCAGGACGTATGCGAGGTATGCCAGATCGATACCGCTTGTACGGCCGCAGCCGTGGCCAAGCTGGCCCGCAGACCCGAGATCGTTCCGCTTACACCCCAAAGCCTCGAGGATGTGATGGCCACGGCGGTAACGATTGCCAGGGCTGTTGACCGCGAAGAAGCGGCTTTTGCCTACCTGGCCTCCCTGCAAAAGCGCACAGCCCTTGTGCTGGATACCCTCAGGAGCGCGGGCATGCCGCTCAAGCGGGTGATGCTGATGGAATGGATGGAACCCATCTATAACTGCGGGCACTGGATACCTTACCAGATTGCGCAGGCAGGCGGCATAGATATGCTCAGCAATCCCGCAGGCGATTCTATTGTAACACCCTGGGAAAAGATCGTGCGCTACAACCCGGAAGTGCTGGTGATCGCGCCCTGTGGCTTCGATACGGAGCGCTCCGCCCAGGAGATCGGGCTGCTTGCGCAAAGACCCCGCTGGCAGGAGCTAGAAGCTGTAAAAAAAGACCAGGTTTACCTGGCCGACTTCGACCTTTTTACCCAACCCAGCGCATCAACCTTAACGGATGGCATCGAAGTGCTTGCCGCGCTGTTTCATCCGCAGCTGTTTGCCGTTCCGCCACAGTTGCAGCACAAATGCAAAAAACTACAAATGGCCTTTGAGCCTGTATCCTGATATGAGCGGTTCTTTATTCCTGAGCTGGAGCGGTGGCAAGGACTGTTGCCTTGCGCTGTACAGGTCAACAAAAAAACAATGGCCCATCCGGCGGCTGCTCACATCGGTGAGCGAGGTCCATGACCGGGTCTCCATGCATGGGGTACGCAGTTCGCTCCTGAAAGCGCAGGCAGCATCACTGGGACTGCCATTGGATATCGTGCCGCTGCCCGACAGTCCGGGTATGACCCCTTACGAAACAGCCATGAATGCCGCCTATGCCGAACTTAAACAGCAAGGCTTTGACGGAGCGGTATTTGGCGATATTTTCCTTGAAGACCTGCGGACCTACCGCGAAGAGCAGCTGGCAAAACAGGGCCTTCAATGCCATTTCCCTATCTGGCAGCAGGACAGCAGGAGCCTGGTAAAAGAGTTTATCGAAGCCGGCTTCAAGGCCGTAGTGGTTTGCGTGAACGGCGGCTTTCTCGACCAAAGCTTTTGCGGGCGGCTCATCGATGAGGATTTTATCAATGACCTGCCGCCTGGAGTAGACCCCTGCGGGGAGAATGGCGAATACCATTCATTTGTATACGATGGCCCGCTGTTCTCCGCTCCCGTTCAATTCAGCCAGGGTGAGATCACCTGCCGCGAGTATCCCGCTCCCAGGGACAAGAACGAGACCTGCTTTACCGCGCCGAGACCGGCAGCCCGCTTTTATTTCCAGGACCTGCTCTAGTTTTAAAGAAAAAACGGACACTGTCTTTTGATAAGCCTCGTACTTATGCCAGCGGTTGAGGGAAGGCAAATCTTGCAGCAATCCTGAAAACCCGGCTATTTTTGCGGAAAGCAAGACCATGGACCTCGACATCAAAGAGCTGCTGACGGTAACCTTTACCCTCTTCGCCATTATCGACATCATTGGGTCCGTACCAATCCTGATCTCGCTGAAGACCAAGCTCGGCGGCATAAGGGAGGCCAGGGCCACGCTCATCTCCGGGGCGCTCATGGTGCTCTTCCTGTACACAGGCGAGCCATTTTTGAACATACTGGGCATAGACGTAGGTTCTTTCGCGGTGGGTGGTTCGATCGTGATCTTTATCCTCGGGTTGGAAATGGTGCTGGGCGCGGAGTTCTTTAAAAGCGAAAAGGACGTGAAGGCATCGACGGTGGTGCCCATTGCCTTCCCGCTGATCGCGGGATCAGGCACACTCACAACCATTATCTCGCTCAAGGCCAACTATGCCACTACAACAGTGCTCATGGCCATCCTCATCAATCTCATCTTTGTTTTTTTGGTACTGAAATCACTCCGCTTCATAGAAAGAATCCTGGGTCCGGCAGGATTGATTGCGATAAGGAAATTTTTTGGCGTAGTTTTGCTGGCCATTGCCGTAAAGATCTTTGCCTTCAATGCGCCCGGTTTGATCAAATAAGACTCACCGGCCCTGAAAAAGATCTACAGCCCCTGGCCTCGTAGTACA
Organism: Flavisolibacter sp.; assembly: GCA_035761965.1. GTDB lineage: Bacteria > Bacteroidota > Bacteroidia > Chitinophagales > Chitinophagaceae > Flavisolibacter. The sequence continues at coordinate 8,311 of DASTPZ010000073.1, forward strand.
ATGGATAGTATAAGAGTTTCCGAAGCTCCAGATACAGGTTCGATTCCTGTCGAGGCTACCGCGCCCGCCGAAGCGAAAGCGAAGGCGGGCTTTTTTATGTCCGTTTTGGGAAGAAATGGGAAGGTTTGGGCAGACTTGAGACGGAAAGGGTCAAAAAGGGATTATATCGTCCCAAAAAAGACTTTATAGGAAGGAGAGCAGCTAAAGAAAGCTGTCCCCATGCTGACTAGTCTGTTCTACAATGTCAGGTTTCACATCACGTAGTTTGCCTATAGTCAGAACCGTCAAATTGTTCTTAGCTCCAAAAAAAACTGAGTATTGGATTAGGAACGCAGATATCATAGTACGTCTGTGTGTTGTAAATAATAAAATCCTGTCTGGGGTAAGTTCTGTACACTGATAATGAAGTGTTTGGAGTAGAATTATTTCCCTCTGCTGCTTTTTTGTCCCGCTTACTTAGAGAATACGGCTAAAAAAAGTTGCGGTGAATATCACCGCAACTTTTATGATGTCATCAACTTCTATTTGAGCGCCTCTATTTGCTCGGGAAGGGAGTATTTGCGTTCTCTA
>DASTPZ010000074.1:0-27352 GCA_035761965.1 Flavisolibacter sp.
TACCAGGATTCGTCGACCGATACGATCCGGTGATCACCTGATCTCGATAGGAAGATTGACAGTAGCTTTTTCCCAGCTGATGACAAGGCCCGCGCCTTTTTCAGCCTTTACGAAGCTGATGCTGAAAGGCTCAACGGCTACGGGCAGCGTTTGAACAGACACATCGGCCCTCAGCACATCTTTTTTCTCGTCGTATACAAAAGCACCCCAGGTATCTGTATCCTTGTTAAAGATGAGTGTCCATTTTTCAGGCGTGGGTATGGCATAAAGCGTATAGCGTCCTTTAGCCAGTTTTTTTCCGCTGATATAAACGTCTTTGAAGAATTCTATCTCTGTTGCTTCGTTGGCACCCAGCCGCCAGATCTTGCCATATTCAACCAGCTCGCCAAATACAACCCGGTTGTCGCGCTGGGGCCTGCTGTAGATCACACGGGCTACAGGTGCCTGCGTGGCCTTATTCTGCGTCTTGAGCATGGGATAATCTGCAGGAAAATAAGACATGTCAAGGGGCGATTTGTCCAGGGCAGGAACCTTGGTATTAAACTGCTGTGTATTGAGGGAGGTTTGGGCTGAGCCAGCCAGTACCGCAGCAAATAGAACAAGGGTCAGGAATAGCTTTTTCATGGCCTGCAAATTTGGGTGACAAAATTAAAAGCTGAATGGCTTTAAAACGCTACCATTTATCCCAGAAGCATCTCAAACTCCCGTTTTGCAAATTGTTTAACATCTGGGAAGAATGCATCATAGCAGGCCTGCAGGCCTGCATAATCCTTTAAAAAGAGCCGGTAGGCAGTATCGCTTTCAGATAAATAAGCTGCTCTCCTGACGAGCCCGTTCAGGCTTTTTTCAATGCCCGGTTTGCCACTATAGTTGTAAAGCCAGTTGTCGCGCTTCATGTAGTAAAGCAAATTCAGGAATGCTGGTGGGAGCTCGTTGGCCTGTTCTTCCAGCTGCCGGTAGCTAAGTTCGGTAAAGGCCTTTAAACCAGGGAGATCGAAAACAGCAGGGTCATTTGCGAGGAAATGATCATATATAATGTCCACAATAGCGCCGCTGTATAGCCGGTAATAGGGTCTGAAAACCTGTTTAGCCTCAGCTGTGGCAGGATGAGTATCGGTAAACTCATCGATTTGCCTGTGCAGCCTGATGCCTTTTTGGATATTACCGTTGAACGAGAATTGAGCCCTGCCTTTTACAAAATCCGATATCATATTGCCTGCCAGCACCTGGGGGTGGCCGAATGACAGATAAGCATGGGCAAGAAAATTCATTCATGCAAAGCTACAGCTCATCGACGTTAACATTTCTACAACCTATGTTAAGAGGTTTAACAGTGGGTTCCAGTCGTCACAATTAGGTTGCAGCACCCTGTAACCATTTCTACTTTTGCATCGTTATAATCAACATAACAAATAAATAAACCTCATAAACCAACCTTATCATGAAACGTTTAGCAGTTATCCTTACCCTTGCTTTCAGCCTTGTGGGCTTCAGCAGCTTTGCCAATGGTGAAGATCTTGCTCCGGCAGCAGCCGTTCAGTCTTTTAAGAACTCGTTCAAAACAGCTACCGAAGTAAGCTGGTCTGCCACAGAGAGCTTTCATAAAGTTAGCTTCTTCCTGAATGGTCAGCCTGTTTCCGCTTTTTACAGCGCCCAGGGCGAGATGATCGCAATCACCCGCAGTATTAACTCCCTTCAGCTGCCGATTGCCCTGCAGGCAAGCCTGAAAAAAGACTATGATGCGTATTGGATCAGCGACCTGTTCGAGATGGCGAACGAAGAAGGCACGTCTTATTTTATCACTTTGGAAAATGCAGATACCAAACTCGTGTTAAAATCTACAGCTGCTTCTGAGTGGACAAGTTTCAGGAAGCAGCGTAAATCCTAGTTAGTTTTAGTGTGTGTAAATGATCCCGCCTGTGCTTCGGCCTGGCGGGATTTTTTTTGCAAAGCATTGAGGCCCAGGGAAGCGGCTATCTCATAGCGACTTGTCTATTATTCCTATTTTTGCCGCTCAATTTCAAAGCTATGAGTAAAGGTCCCGTTTCGCAATTCATACAGCATCACTATAGACATTTCAATGCGGCCGCACTGGTAGACGCGGCCAAAGGCTATGAGCAGCATTTGCTGGAAGGCGGCAAAATGATGATCACCCTCGCTGGTGCCATGAGTACGGCCGAGCTGGGTGTATCGCTTGCAGAAATGATCCGGCAGGACAAAGTGCACATTATCTCCTGCACCGGTGCCAACCTGGAAGAAGACATCATGAACCTTGTAGCGCATGATCATTACGAGCGCATCCCCAACTGGAGGGACCTTACACCCGAAATGGAGTGGAGCCTGCTCGAGCGCGGATTGAACCGTGTTACCGATACCTGTATTCCTGAGGAAGAAGCTTTCCGCCGTATCCAGCGCCACATCCATAAGATCTGGAAAGACGCCGACGAAAAAGGCGAAAGGTTTTTCCCGCATGAATACATGTACAAGCTCCTGCTGAGCGAAGTAATGAAACCAGATTACCAGATCGATCCAAAGGACAGCTGGATGGTCGCGGCTGCCGAAAAGAACCTGCCCATCGTTGTAGGCGGTTGGGAAGACAGCACCATGGGCAACATATTTGCCTCTTATGTATACAAAGGCGAGATCAAGGCCAGCACTATGAAGAGCGGCATTGAATACATGGTTTGGCTTGCTAACTACTACAAGGATCACAGTGCAGGAAAGGGCATCGGGTTTTTCCAGATCGGCGGAGGAATTGCCGGTGATTTTCCCATCTGTGTTGTGCCTATGATGTACCAGGACCTTGAGATGCATGAAATACCCTTCTGGAGCTATTTCTGCCAGATATCGGATTCTACTACTTCTTATGGCTCTTATTCCGGCGCCCATCCCAACGAAAAGATAACCTGGGGCAAGCTGGATATCAACACGCCAAAATACATTATCGAAAGCGATGCCACCATCGTAGCCCCGCTGGTATTCGCCTATCTGCTCGGCTGGTAGGCCGACCGCAGCTGGTCTATACAAAAAAGGAACGCTGATCTTGATATCCGGGAGATTCGATCCTTCCTCATCAAGATCAGCGTTCCTGTTTATATGAAGCCGTGCTTTGCCGAAGCTTTCCTACATCGGTCTTGCAGGTACCTGCAGCGGTATGTCTCTTTTCAGCATTTCATTCCGGTTGGCCATTTCCCATGCGGTATAAAAAACGAGCTGCGCTCTTTTGGCCATCAACGGATAATTGATCTTATCGGGCGTATCGCCGGGCCTGTGGTAATCGGCATGGGTGCCATTGAAATAAAAGATGATCGGCACGCCGTTCTTTGCAAAATTGTAATGGTCGCTGCGGAAGTAGATGCGCATGGGATCGTTGGGGTCATTGAACTTATAGTCAAGCTCCAGCTTTGTATATTTTTTGTTGGCAGCTTCGCTGATGGTACGCAGGTCGGAGCTAAGCTTGTCGTCGCCCACTACATAAACATAGTTCAGCGAATCGCCTTGCGTGCGCTTGGGATCGATCCTGCCGATCATATCGATGTTGAGGTCTGCAGTGGTCTTGTCAAGCGGAAAAATAGGATTGGAGGTATAGTAGTCCGAACCCCAAAGTCCTTTTTCCTCACCGCTAACGGTCATGAACACGATGCTTCTTCTTGGCCCTTTTCCTTCGGCCTTGGCCTTGGCAAATGCCTCGGCGATCTCCATCACGCTCACTGTGCCTGATCCATCGTCGTCGGCGCCATAGTTGATCACCGTATCGCGCTGGCCTATATGGTCGTGGTGCGCCGTTACAAAAAGATACTCGTCCTTGAGGTCCGTACCAGGCAGTACGCCGATCACATTGCTGCTCTTCATGGTCAGTACAGTTTTCCTGACATCAAGCAGCAGGTTGGCACCATAGGTCTTGACCAGGCTTTTGTTGCTTTTCTGCTGGTCGTAGTCGGCCCCGATAATAGCCTTAGCCACCGCTTCCGAAACGCTGAAGCCCTGGGGACTTACCGATCTTTTGAAGGAAGACATGGATTGTCCGCCTTTACGGGAAGCGGGCGCCGTCCTGGGATAGTTGCCGATCGTGAAAACGGCCGCCACGCCTTTGCCTGAAAGTATGGAGGAAAGGCTTCCTCCGGCTGGCCTGTTGCCGGTGGCCTGGCCCGGAAGCAGCAGCACGGCCTTGCCCGCGAGACTGAGATTCTTTACCGAATCCGCGGCATCGGGGCCCAATACTACCACCTCGCTGAAACGCATGACGGCGGCGGTGCTGGTGGGGGTCACGTTAAAATCACGGTCCATCTCGAAAGCCTTTCCATTTACCTCTAGGCCTGCGCCCGTGACAGAATCCTGGAAAACATCAAAATACATTTGATAGCTGCCGTTGTTTCCAGGCTGCAGGCCAATGCGCCTGAACTGGCTTTCTATATATGCAGCGGCCTTCCGCTCGCCTTCTGTACCGGTTTCGCGTCCGGCCATTTCCTTGGACGCGACAATATAAAGATGTTTCTTGAGGTCATCGGCGCTGATGGATCTGGCATAAGCCGAAGGATTGGCCGCTTTTTGCGCAAAGCCCTGCACGGAACCGAAGGCCAGGAATGCTATTAAGAACTTTTTCATATTTGGATAAAAGGGTTGAAGTGATGGTAAGTTTAAGAGCTTCTGAGATGCCTGAGGTCAGATGCAGGAGATCTTATTGACACGATTGGCATGCCTGCCGCCTTCAAAAGCCGTATTGACAAATATATCCACCATTTCTCCTGCAAGGTCAGAGGATACGAACCTGGCAGGTATGCAAATGATATTGGCATCATTATGTTCTCTCGCAAGCCGGGCGAGGTCGGTTTCCCAGCAGATGGCGGCCCTTATGCCCTGGTGCTTGTTGGCTGTAATGGCCACGCCGTTTGCACTGCCGCATACCAGCACGCCAAGACCGGCTTCACCGCTTTCTACCGCGCTGGCTACGGGGTGAGCAAAATCTGGGTAATCAACCGAATCGCCGCTGTGCGCTCCGAAGTCCTTTACCTCGAAACCTTTTTGTTTTAACAGGCCGGCGACAAGGTTCTTGTATTCAAACCCTGCGTGATCGCAGCCTATAGCTATGGGTTTTGAAAGATCAAAGCTGGTGCTCATGTTTGCTGTTTTTACAAATGTAGGCGTTTGGCACCTTGCAACATTAACTCCGGCATGTTTTGCCTACTCATAGATCATTGATAAGCAGGTGCAAACCCTGTAAAGGCTTACCGCCAGGTGCAGGCAGCGGCCTAGCTCCATTCCTCGTCTTCTTTTGCCCTGTCTTTTTCAACCCGGCGTGTAAGGAGGATGCTGATCTCATACAGGAGCAGAAGGGGCATGGCTACGGCCAGCTGGCTGATGATATCGGGCCCGGGTGTTATGATGCCTGCCACTATAAAGATGATAACAATGGCATATTTGCGTACTTTTCTTAAATAAGGTGCAGTAACCAGGCCGATCTTGGCCAGGAAGAAGATCACGAGCGGCAGCTGGAAGGCCAGGCCGCTTCCCAGTACAATGGGAAGGATCATGTCGATATAGCTGTTGATAGTCCAGATGTTCTCGACCATCTCATCGATCTGGAAATGAAAGAAGAAATTGAGGGCATAAGGAGTTACCACAAAATACCCGAACAACACACCCGTAAAAAAGAGAAAGGAAACCCAGAAGATCACACCCCTTGTTTTCTGGAGCTCTTTTTTTGTCAGCGCCGGCCTGATGAAATTCCAGAACTGGTAAAACACATAAGGGAATGCTACAATAAGTCCGCTTACCAGTATAACCGTAAACCACATGCTGAACTGGCCCGATACGGCCGTGCTTTGCAGCCTGATGGCAATACCTTCCATGCAGAGCGCATTACCCAGGTTCAGGCTCTTGCCCATGCGGCAAATAATGCCATATGTTGGAAAGTCGTTATGCGTGGGTCCCAGCAGTATGTTCTTAATGATAAATTTATTATAGATACCCGCAATGACGGCGCCAATAGCAATGGCTACCACGCTGCGGAACAAATGGCCACGCAAAGCTTCCAGGTGGTCCACAAAGGACATTTCCGTTTGATCATTTGCATTTTTTCTTCTAAATAAACTCAGGGCCATTGTATAAAGTGGGGCAAAGATAAAGGAGAAGCGATTAGTGCAAGGTCATAAAGCTTATACGAGCCAGCCGTTCTGTTGGATTTGCCCTGCCGCGGTATAAGCGTTATTTCAGCACTTTGAGCTTGGTCATTTCTATCCTGGTATCGCTTACGCTGAGAACATCGAACTCGTAATCGTCGATGATGATCCTGTCTTTTTGCTGTGGGATGGTTTCGTGGTGACTGATGATATAACCCGAAAGGGTTTCTGAGTCATTGTCGGGAAACTCGAGCTCGTACTTCTGTGCGAGGTAATCCAGCTCAAGCCTGCCTGAAAAAATATACTCGTTCTCGGAAAGCCTTTTCTCTACAAACTCCTCGCTGTCGTATTCATCGTGTATCTCGCCAAATATCTCCTCCAGCACATCTTCCATGGTAACGATACCGGCCGTGCCGCCAAATTCGTCCACCACCCAGGCAATGCTTTTCCGCTCCTTGGTAAAGCGGCTGATGAGATCGGTAGCACTCATACTTTCGGGCACAGCAGGAATAGGCAGCAGGATAGCCTGCAGGCTCGCCGGGTTCTTGAACATGTCGAGTTGGTGAACATAACCCAGTATATTATCGATATTGTTCTCGTATACGATCAGCTTGCTCAGCTTTGTTTCAATGAATTTCTCCCTCACCTGTGCAGGCGTGCATTTTACTTCCACCCCAACGATCTCCTTACGCGGTACAAGGCATTGCCTCACCTTTGTATGGTGAAGGTTCAGGGCATTGTCGAATAGCTGGGTATCCAGCTTCTGCGGTTCGGTATCGCCGTCTGTATTAGGCTGGAACAGGGTTTCAAGCCCCCCGGACAGCGCCTCTTTTGACTCATGCACCCTTATGTTGAACACATATTTAAGCACCCAGTCGGAGAGACCGATAAGCAGGGTGCCAACCGGTTGAAGCACCTGGTAGAAGATGTTGATCAGCCAGACCAGCTTGGAAAGAATGAGATTGCTGTGTGCCCTGAAGATTGCGCGGGGTATGAACTCGGCAAAAATGAGCACGACAAATGTAGCCAGGATAATATCGAGCAGCAGACGTGCCGTATCGCTTACCAGGCCAATGAGGTTCCAGAGCGGCGTGGTGATAAGGCCGAAAAGCAGAACAAAGGAAACGAGGAAAATGGTAAAGCCCAGCAAGGTAGTGCTAAGAAAAAGCTGCGGGTTATCGATAAAGCGCGACAGCAGGATGGCGCTCTGGCGTCCCTGTTTTTTCTTAAGCTCTATGCCCAGCCTGTTAACGCTGTAGAAGGCCATTTCGATGCCTGCAAAAAAGCCCATCATAAGGATGGTAACAAAAAACCACACAAGTATTGTAACGGCGATCATCGAAGTAAAGATATTAAAACTGCGCAGAGCTAGTGAATAAATGCCGAAACTACATTTTCGGCTTCCGCACAGGCTTTCTGGAGGTCGCTGTTCACGATAATATGGTCAAAAGACTGCTTGAAGGAGAGCTCATAGGAGGCTTTGTTTACCCTTGCATTCAGGGATTCTTCGCTTTCTGTGCCCCTGGATTGAAGGCGTCTTTTCAGCTCGTCAACACTGGGAGGCTCAATAAAAATCGAAAGCGTGGTTTCGGGGTATTGCTGCTGCACATGAATGGCGCCTTTTACATCGATGTCCAGCATGGGTACTTTTCCTTCGCTCCATATGCGCTGGAGCTCCGAGCGGAGGGTGCCATAATATTTGCCTTCATATACCATCTCCCATTCCACGAATTCGTTGTGCTGGATCTTATTGGTGAATTCTTCCTGGCTCATGAAATAGTAGTCAATGCCCGGCCGCTCATTGCTTCTTGCCTGCCGGGTGGCAGCGGAAATGGAAAAAGCCAGCCTTTTCGAAAACTTTTCCAGCAGGAATCTTGTGATGCTGGTCTTCCCGGCTCCGCTGGGAGCGGTGATGATGATGATCTTTTGCTGGTTGTTGACAGTCATGGCTGCTATTTTCGGGGCGAAGGTATCGAGTTTCGCGCAAGAGCGGAAGGGAAGGGCAGATAGATCCCGGACGGGAGGGCAGGACAAAACCGGTTCTACCCCATTTTTATTAACCTACCCCTGTGCAGCATGTTGAGTTTTCTCATTGAGACCATTCCGGGCTGAGGTGCCGCAAAAAAAGCCTGGGCACATTGGCTGCCCTCCTAGATTTTCAGGCAGCTTCATTTGAGATGCCTAAGAAAAAGAATGATGACATTATGCCTTCCGGGATGCTCTAGCCAGGCCGGTCAAATGCCCCTCGCGCCCATCCTGATAACCCTGAGCTGCTTTACCAACTCCTGGTCTTCGGTCAGAGAATACCTGCGACGATGCTCGCCCCTGCAGGCCATCTTGCCCAGCATATTATGATTTTTATTGAGCGTCGACGGAAAGGTACAGGTACAAGGACCGGTCAGTCCGGTTTTTTCCCAGCGAAACAGGAGCAGGCCTGTGGTGAGCAGCAGAACAGCCAGAACGGGGATAAGGTCTTTTTTCGCAAGTCTTTCAGGAGTTTGCATGGTATCTATTTTTGGCTGCATGAATATGCGGTTTGGTTGGTTCGGAAATATTTCTGTTGATACGCTCGAGCCGCGCCCCCGGTTGCCTCGGCCCATCAACAGGAAGGAGCCGGGCCTCGAATTCATCTTCAAAACAACCGCAGGGATCGGGAATGCCTGCCGCCGCAGGCCAGCGATGTCAACAATTTTTTTGACGGTTAATTTCACTTAAGCTACAGCAGGAAAAGACAAAAGAAAAAGCCAAAATATGCATAGAGCAAGGAAGCATTATGAACGGCTAAAACACACAGGCATATAGGAATCACTTACGGATCTTTGGGTAATGCTTCTTTCATTTATGAGGCCGCTCGGGGATCTGGAGGCAAAAGCTAAATTGCAGGCATAAATCTTTTTGCTTCAACTTTGCTACATGAAATATAATGTAGACGAGATCAATGACCTGATCAGGAAAAGGCGATCGGTATTCCCGAAGCAATTCGATGCAGGAAAAAAAATACCCGATGAAACAGTGGCCCAGATCGTACAGAATGCCCTGTGGGCACCCAGTCATGGTAACACGGAACCCTGGAAGTTCGTGGTGTTTACCGATGGCGGACTGCAAAAGCTGGCCAGCTTTCAAAGCGAGCTGTATAAAGAATCGGCCGGTGAGCGTTTCAAGGAAGCTACTTATGAAAGTCTCAAGGCAAATCCCCTGAAGGCTTCGCACGTCATAGCCCTTTGCCTCAAGCGCGATCCCAATAAAAAATTCCCGGAAATAGAAGAGATATCAGCCGTGGCCTGCGCCGTGCAGAATATTTATCTGTCTGTGGCAGCTTACGGACTTGGCGGTTATTGGACCACAGGCGGGGTCACCTATAATGAAAAGGCAAAAGCGTTTTTCGGCCTGGAAGAGGACGATAAGCTCCTTGGCTTTTTTTACATAGCCGAAGTGGCTGTTCCTTCTCCCGAAGGAAAAAGAAAACCGGTGGAAGAAAAAGTGGTTTGGGTAAAGGACTAGCTCATTCCGGTTTCAGGAGCGCGGGCCTTTGCGTGATCTCATGGTAACAGATTGCATCCTTGCCGAAATAATGAAAGACCATACTTTTCCTGCTTCTTTCCTTGTTCAGGTGGGGCTCGCCGCCATGGCAAAGGTTGGCATGCCAGATAAGGATGTCTCCTTTGCCGGCCGTGAATACCTGTTTGGGTAACCCGCTCTCCCTGATCTTTTCGCGAATCATCTCTTCATAAGCCGTGTACTCCTTGTCTCCGATCAGCCAGCTGTTGCCCTCATTATCATAATCGCTATTGAGGTAATAGGGAAGCTTGTGGCTGCCGGGGTAGTAGTGAAGCGGTCCATTGTCGGTACCTATGTCTTCAAGGGCGATCCAAACGGCTATCAGTCTTCCAAGCGGGAAGGTGGTCATATGGATGCTGTCCGAATGCGTATCCTGCTCACTTCCTTGCAAAAAATTGATGCTTTGAAAAAGCAGGGGCTCGCTGCCCATAAGGATGTGGAGCAGCTCATTCAGTCTTGGGTCCTTTCCCATGGCCTTGAGCTGCGGCGACTGCCGGAAGGCAAACATGATTTTTCCACCCTGCCTGAACTTGATCCTGCCAGACCTTAGCAGGGATTCAATGGCTTCATTGGCCTTTTCGACGGTGCCGTCATCGTAGAAATTCCGCAGGATGGCATAACCCTGTTCCGGGAAGGCCAGCAGGGAAGCCTGGTCCGCCGGAGACAAGGCCCTGAAATGGGTGCTTTCCCTAAGCGATCCTCCCATGCTTCCGGCGGCAGGTGAAGGCATGTCCTTAAGCTGTATAAAGTCTTTGCTGGATACGGACGAGAAATATTTTTTGCGGATACCGTGCCTGCGGTAAAAAGCCAGGTTATGAATAAGCTGGCCTTTATGAAAAAAATTATACAGGCTGTAAACGATCCGCAAACGCTTGATAAAACCCAGCATAAGAGTATAAGATAATAGATAAAACCGGCGCTTTCTAAAATTAAGGATTTCGGCTTTTTCCGTTCAAACCCGCAAAGCATCGGTTAGTCGATGCGCCTGATCTGCGCGCCCAGCTGCTTCAGCCGGGTATCGATATATTGATAACCCCTGTCGATCTGGTCTATGTTCTGGATGATGCTTGTTCCATCTGCGCTGAGGGCTGCAATCAGCAATGATACGCCTGCCCTGATATCGGGTGAGCTCATTCGGATGCCGCGCAGCTTGAACTTGCGCTCGAGTCCGATCACGGCGGCCCGGTGCGGGTCGCAGAGGATGATCTGCGCACCCATTTCGATCAGCTTGTCTACAAAGAACAGGCGGCTTTCGAACATTTTCTGATGCACAAGCAATGAACCCTTGGCCTGGGTGGCAACTACGAGTATGATGCTGAGCAGATCGGGCGTAAAGCCGGGCCATGGATGATCATAGATCGTAAGCACGCCGCCATCGAGATAGGTGTGGATCTCGTACACATCCTGTTCGGGAATGTGGATGTCGTCGTTGATAAAATTCATCCTGATACCCAGCTGGGCAAACTTTTCAGGAATAACGCCAAGGTGTTCCCTGCCTGTGTTGCGGATAATGATATCGCTTTGGGTCATGGCGGCCAGGCCAATAAAGGAGCCGATCTCGATCATATCGGGCAGCATATGGTGTTCGGTGCCATGCAGCTTATCCACGCCCTGTATAGTGAGCAGGTTGCTGCCAATACCACTGATGTTTGCGCCCATATGGTTAAGCATCCTGCAAAGCTGCTGCACATAGGGCTCGCAAGCTGCGTTGTAGATGGTGGTGGTACCCTCGGCCATGATGGCGGCCATGATGACGTTTGCCGTACCTGTTACGGAAGGCTCATCGAGCAGCAGGGTAGTGCCTTTGAGGCCTTCTGTGGTAAAATAAAAAAAGCCGTCCTCGGCATAATAGGTAAAGGAGGCACCCAGCTTTTCAAAGCTCAATATATGCGTATCGAGCCTGCGCCGGCCGATCTTGTCGCCGCCGGGTTTTGGAATAAAGGCCTTTTTATAGCGGGCCAGCATTGGTCCGGCCAGCATTACCGAACCCCTCAGGCGTCCGCTTTTGCTTTTGAACTCCTGGCTCCGGAGGTAGTTCAGGTCTACTTCATCGGCCTGGAAGATGCAGGTATGCCGGTCAACACGGTTTACCTTCACCTGCATCTCCTGCAGCAGTTCAATAAGATTATTTACATCGAGTATATCAGGAATATTGCCGATAGTAACTTTTTCATCGGTAAGCAAAACCGCGCTGATGATCTGTAATGCTTCGTTCTTCGCCCCTTGCGGGGTGATCTCACCTTTCAATTTTCTCCCGCCTATTACTTCAAATGAGCCCATTGGATTATGATGGTATTTAGATGATCTGAAACTGCAAGTCCACTCTGCTGCAAATTACTTGCTAAAAAAAAGAAAGGCTGACAAAAATCTGTCAGCCTTCCGCGATTCTTTGTAAGAGCCTTTGCTCAATATCTTTTTTTGCCGAATTTTCCGCCGCCGCGCTTGTCGTTACGGCCATTACCACCATTGCCGCCATTGCGCTGCTGGAATTTTCCGCGCTGCTGCCTGCCGCCGTATCCGCCTCTTTCACGCTCGCGGTCCTGGGCCGGGCGGTAAGCTTTTACATAAGGGGTATTGGTGAACAGCAGCTGGCCCTGTGTAATATTGGTCAACTCGCTTTGAATGGCATCGTCATGCACCTGGTCTTTATGCCAGTTGTTATAGGCCAGCTTCATATAATAGGCGATCGCATTGGCAAATCCCTGGCGCTTTTCAGGACTTTCTTCCTTAAGCGCCTTATTTATCACCAGCTCGAGGTTCTTGCCAAGGTGTGAATATCGGGGATGTCGCTTCGGGTAAGGAATCGGGTCGGGCTTCGCCTTATAGGTTTCTTTTTGAGGAACCGGGTAAGGACTTTCTACATCGAGCTTGAAATCGCTGATATAAAAAAGGTGATCCCAGAGCTTATGCCTGAAATCTTCAACATTTTTGAGATGGGGGTTGAGAAATCCCATGAGTTCTATCACCACATGTGCATTCTGCTGCCGGCGCTCAGGGTCTTCTATGGTAAGCAGGTGCTCGACCATCTTTTGTATATGACGCCCATACTCGCGCATGGTCAGATGATTTCTGGTAGTATTATAATCCATTAAGGCAAATGTAATAGGGAAAGTTGATAGGTTAACCAGTTAATAAGCTTAAAACTTGGTAAAATGGCTGGGAATGAAGAATTTCTATCTTGAAGGCTGTAAAAAAAGAAAGGGGCCCCGAACCAAGGCCCCTTTTACAAGCCACCATCCTCTTCCACCTAAGAGGTCGTTTATAAAGAGTTTCGAAAGGTTAAGGGTGAAACCCGAATGATTAAGGGTGAATTAATCATTTTCATAGAAATGAACACAAACATGATACCAATTGTGCTCTCCGTTTAAAACACCGATTTTTTGCAGTTTTTTACCAAAAGTTGTTGAGGAAAAACAACAACCCGGAAAAGTTTGCTGAAAAAATTAACCAGTTTCCCCAGAATATCAAGAACAAAAAGGTTAGCAACGGCCCGGAAGACGCGCATGTTGCTCCTCCGCCGGGTCTACTATAATAAAATAAAGTGCCAAAAAACGTTACTGGCAGTCAAGTGCAATTTTAATAGCGCTTCGGAGCCTTAGATCGCCAAATCATAACTTTGGCGGCCATGGTGATTGCAGTCAATACAAGATTCCTCTTAAAAGAAAACCTGGAGGGTGTGGGATACTTTATCAAAGAAGTGTTCAGCAGGCTGGCCCTGGCCTATCCGCAGCACCGGTTTTATTTCATCTTCGACAGGCCTTACGACGAAAGCTTTATCGTATCCTCAAATATCACCCCGGTTGTGGTTCCGCCACCGGCCAGGCATCCGGTTTTATGGAAGTACTGGTACGACATAAAGATTCCCGCTTTACTTAAAAAGATCCGGGCTGATGTATTTATAAGTCCCGACGGCATGTGCTCATTGCGTACCCGCGTGCCGCAATGCCTGATAGTACACGACCTCGGCTTCCTTCACCAGCCGGAAGCCTATAAACGGTCCCATTTGTTCTTTTTTAAAAGATACACGCCGGCTTTTATAAAAAAAGCGGCTTATGTGGCAACGGTATCGGGCTTTTCCAAGAAAGACATGACGGAGCGTTACGGCACCGAGCCCGGCAGGATCAATATAGTATATAGCGCCGCAAAAGAAGTGTTCTCACCCAGCTCATGGGAGCGGCAGGAGGAAATAAAGGCAAAGTTTACGGAGGGTAAGGAGTTCTTTATTTATATAGGTGCCATTCAGCCAAGAAAGAACCTGGTAAACCTGCTGAAAGCCTTTTCGATCTTCAAGAAAAGGCAGCAATCTGCCATGAAGCTCGTGCTGGTGGGCAGGCAGGCCTGGAAGAATGAAGCCTTTTTGGAGCTGCTGAGGACCTATAAGTACAGGACAGATGTGATACTTGCCGGCTACCAGGATGAGCAGACCCTCACCAGCCTGCTGGGTGCAGCCTATGCTCTTGTGTACCCTTCCCTTTTCGAAGGTTTTGGTGTGCCGGTGCTGGAAGCCATGAAATGCAATGTGCCGGTGCTGACCTCCGCCGGCACCTCCATGCAGGAAATAGCCGGTGAAGCCGGATTGTATTTCGACCCTGGAAGCCATACCGATATTGCGGAAAAGATGATGCTGATCTACAAGGATGAAACACTTCGCGACCGGCTGATCAGCCAGGGAAGCGAGGTCGCCGCGCAATACAGCTGGCAGCGAACTGCCATGCTCCTGGCCGAATGTCTCCAGCTGAAGGGTAAGACCTAGCGCCTTGCCTGTTGCCTGGTTTCAAATACAAGGCCTTTGAGCCAGCCAAACCCCCAAACTCCTGTATTTTTGCCCGATAATTTTACAAGATGATAAAATCAAGCATTGTGATCGATGTGGAGCTCGACCCGAACCGCATACCGCAGAATATAGAATGGAAGGCCTCCGACAGCACGGCTGAAAAGCCGCAGCAGGCCAGGGCCATCATGCTTTCGTTATGGGATGGCGCAGAAAAAACAGCGCTCAGGATAGACCTTTGGACACAAAAGATGATGGTGGACGAGATGGCTGATTTTTACTACCAGACCTTTATGACCATGGCCGATACTTTTGAAAGGGCTACCCGCCAGACGGGCCTTGTAAACGATATGAAAAATTTTGCGCGTGATTTTTACCGCAAGTTCCAGGAAGAGCAGATGAAAGAAAACAAAGCCTGACAGATATGCGATTGACCCGGAATGGAAAGGGCACATATGCCTTTTTCCTGAGGGAAGCATCAACAGGCCGGATCAACGATAAACCAAAAACTTATGAACCTCGAACAGCAGATCATGGCGGAAATGAAAGAAGCCATGAAATCAAAGGATGAAGCGGCCCTGCGCAGCCTCAGGGCCATTAAGGCTGAGATCATCAAGGCCAAAACAGAGCCGGGTGCCGGCGGAGAGATCAGTGCCGAAAAAGAAACCGCCATGCTGCAGAAGATGATGAAGCAGCGAAGAGACTCGCTCGATATTTACAGGCAGCAGAACCGGGCCGATCTTGCGCAGAAGGAAGAAGAGGAAATGAGCGTGATCGAGCGCTTTCTTCCAAAGCAGCTGTCGCCCGAAGAGCTGAAGACCGAGCTCTCGCAGATCATAGCCGAAACAGGCGCCGCTTCCCCGGCCGATATGGGTAAGGTGATGGGCGTGGCGACAAAAAAGCTGGCGGGCCGCGCAGACGGCAAAACGGTTTCGGCCCTTGTAAAAGAACTACTCGCCAGGTAATATGATCATCGATATTATTGTAATAGCCCTCCTGATCATGGCGATCGTAAAGGGATTGCGGAACGGCCTGGTACTGGCCGTTTTCTCTTTACTGGCATTCATTATCGGACTTGCCGCTGCCCTCAAGCTCTCCGCAGTGGTAGCAGCTTATCTCGAAAATTCAACCAATATCTCGCAGCGCTGGCTGCCGGTGCTGGCCTTCGCGCTTGTATTCTTCCTGGTCGTGCTGCTGGTGCGGCTGGGTGCAAAGGCGATCGAAGGGGTTTTGCAGCTGGCCATGCTTGGATGGCTTAACCGCCTGGGCGGGGTGCTGCTCTATATCATTCTTTATCTTTTTATCTTCAGCATCATCCTGTTTTATGCTTACCAGCTCAGGATCATAAAGCCTGAAACAGCCGAGGTTTCCCTTACCTACCGGTATATCTACCCCATGGCACCGCAAGCCATGAATGTCCTGGGCTCGGTCATTCCCTTTTTCAAAGACATGTTTACGCGACTGGAAGCTTTTTTCCTGGGAATATCTGAAAAAGCTTCCTGAAGCTGTGCCGTGGAATGCAGGAATAGTCTTAGTTTTGATTAGTCCACCAAATAAGTAGACTAATGAACCTGAATTATCTTGCTTTTGCTGTCCCCCTGTTTTTATTCTTTATCGGCCTTGAATATTATTATTCAAGGCGAAAAGGAAAAGGTTTTTACCAGTATGCCGAATCGGTGGCCAACCTCAATGTGGGCATTGCCGAAAGACTGCTCGATGTATTTACGACAGGGGCGTTCTTCTATGTCTTTGACTTCGTTCACCGCCACTGGGCGCTGTTCAGCATAAGCCCGGGCTGGTTCACCTGGCTCTTGCTTTTTCTTGCCACGGACCTTGTATGGTACTGGTACCACCGTCTTGCCCATGAGATCAATCTGTTCTGGTCTGTGCATGTAGTGCACCACCAGAGCGAAGATTTTAATTATACGGTGTCCGCCCGCATAACGGTATTGCAGGCTGTGGTTCGCAGTCTTTTCTGGTGCGTTCTTCCGCTTATAGGCTTTCCGGCCCCCATGGTGACCGGCCTGTTGCTCCTGCATGGACTCTATCCTTTTTTCATTCATACGCAGGCCATAGGCCGGCTCGGATGGCTGGAATATATATTGGTAACGCCTTCCCATCACCGGGTACATCACGCGTCGGATGCCGAGTACCTCGACAGGAACTATGGCGATGTGCTGATCATCTGGGACAAGCTATTCGGCACTTTTGCCAGGGAGGACCGGGCGCCGAGCTTTGGGCTCACCAAGCCTTTGAACAGCCATAGCTTTCTCTGGCAGCATTTTCATTTCTTTCTCGAAATGGCGATGGCTTTTCGCCATGCCCGCGGCTGGCGCAATAAATGGCGTACGGTCTTTGGCAGGCCCGACGATATCGATCCCCGGTTCAGGACGCTGCTCGAGCGCAGGCTGTCGAACGTAAAGATCACCCGGGAGCTGCCGGCCGGTTTGAGGCAGTATATCAGTGCGCAAACGGCCGTATCTCTTTTCCTTCTCTTCGTCACCATTCTTTTTGAAGCCTACCTGTCTGGCCTGCAGCTATTCCTGCTTTCGGCCTTTATCATGATGAGCCTCGTTAACAGCGGTGCCATGCTCGACCAGCGCGGCTGGGTATTCTATCTTGAATTTGCCCGGCTGCTCATCGTGCTCTTTGCCATAGGTGTCTTCTTCCGCAATGGCTTTATCTCCTGGTCTATCATGATTTTGGTAAGCTTATTGGTCTATAATTTCAGACCCATGGAGAAAAAATACCTTTGGCTGCTCTACCAGCATAGGAGAAAAAGATAATAAGTCGCTGCTTTTCGTTGATAGGAGCCAGGTTGCGGCGTTCCATTGCTTTTGCGGCAAATCGTTTATTTTAGCAAAAATTAATCCTAGGAAGCTGATGCAATATTCGATCAAAGAAGAAGGGAAGTTCAAGTACATCGAAGAAGGCGAAGGAGAACCACTGATGTTGTTACATGGGCTCTTCGGCGCGTTGAGCAATTTCAAGGACCTGATCGAACACTTCCGCCATACCCATAAGGTGATCGTGCCCATGCTGCCTTTGTTTGAGCTGGACATACTGCATACTACCGTGGGCGGACTTGCGAAGCACGTGCACAAATTCATCGAGCACAAAGGCTATAAGAATGTTCATCTCCTGGGCAACTCGCTGGGCGGGCATGTAGCGCTGGTTCATGTGCTCAAGCATCCCGAGCGGGTAAAATCGCTCATCCTTACCGGCAGCTCAGGTCTTTTTGAGAATGGTATGGGGGATACTTATCCCCGCCGGGGCGATTATGACTACATAAAGAAAAAAACAGAGGTGACCTTTTACGATCCGAAAACCGCTACCAAGGAATTGGTGGATGAAGTGTTTGAGATCACAAGGAACAGGCTCAAGGTCATCAAGATCATTGCCCTGGCCAAAAGCGCCATACGCAATAACCTGGGCGAAGAATTGAACAGTATAAAACAGCCTACCCTGTTAATATGGGGTAACAATGATACCATCACACCGCCGTTTGTGGCACGGGAATTTAACCGCTTGATACCAGGCAGCGAGCTGCATTTCATTGATCAATGCGGGCATGCTCCGATGATGGAACAGCCGCATGAATTCAACGTCATTTTGGATAAATTTTTGAAAAAATTGAATGAGCCTGCAACAGTTGGCTAGGTTCCTTTGTCTATTTTAGTGTTACCGTTACTATGTTAACCCGCGATCTCATATCAAACTCCATCCCGTATTTGCATAAGGACGATAAGGTCCATCATGCATTACAGCTGATGAACGACTACCACGTCGCTCACCTGCCTGTGGTGGAAGATGAGAACTACCTGGGTATCGTAAGCGAGGAACAACTGCTTCAAAGCGATGATGAGCATTCCATTCGCGAGCTGCAGGTAGCCGACGGTACAACCTCTGTTCAGGCGGGTGACCATTTTCTTAAAGCCATACAAACGGCCGTCGTGAACAAGCTGAGCATCGTTCCTGTAGTTCAGGAAAAGCAGCTGCTCGGCATTGTTACCTACAACGACCTGCTTCGCAATGCTTCTCATTTTATGAGCCTGAACCAGCCTGGTGCCCTGATCGTGCTGGAGATGGAAGGCAGGAGCTACTCCTTCACAGAGATCAACCGCATTGTAGAATCAAATGATGCGCAAATTACCCAACTCAATACCTTCACTGATCCTGAGACCGGTATGATGCAGGCAACTATCAGGATCAGCAAATTAGAGGTTTCCGACATCATCAGCACCTTCCAGCGCTACGAATACAATGTAAAATACTATTTCGGCGAAGAGCTTTACGAGAATGAGCTTCGCACGAATTACGACAACTTGATGAACTACCTCAAGATCTGACCCTCCAGGTTCGCTTTTCCCTTGGTTTCACCTTTTTTTTAGATTCGGGTATCATATTTTGTATTATTATACGAAATTGAGGTGCTTGATGAGGTTAATTTTTACAAATGCTTGCTTGACGGTGCTTTTGCTTGCTTTTCATGCCATGGCATGCGCGCAGCCGCTTGTTGAGGATGCCCTCATTCTTTCCACCGATGGTTCGGGGGGTTCCGGTGATTCGACCCAGACCTATATCGTTCGTAATATACTTATCGAAGGCAATCGCAAAACCCATCCCGACATCATTCTCAGGGAGCTATCCTTTCAGATCAACGAGGGGTATTCGCTTGAATCCATCACCAAACATTTTCAAAGGGCCAGGCGGCAGCTGATGAATACGGGGCTCTTCCTGGATGTAGTGGTATCGCTCAAGAACATGAGCGGCTACGATGTTTACGTGAACGTAAAGGTGGTGGAGAAATGGTACATATGGCCAAAACCTTTCATAAGAACGGTAGACAAGACCTTCCAGGAATGGTGGACCGAAAAGAACAGGAGCATGGACCGAATCAATTACGGCATCCGGCTTACGCACAACAACTTTACAGGACGCAACGATAAGCTCAAGGTCAATCTGATGAACGGCCACACAAAACAGGTTGCCATCCAGTACTACGGGCTCTTTCTCGACAACCAGCTTAAATGGTCGCTCAATGCCGGTGTCACCTTTGGCAAGAACAGGGAAGTGAACTATATGACGCGCTACAATAAGCCCGTTCCCTATAAAGACGACAACCAGTTCCTGCGTTCTTACATGAGCTGGTTCGCCGAAGTGAGCTATCGGCCGGCGATCAAGACCAGGCATACTTTCGGCATCGGTTATTCATCCGAGGACATTGCAGATACCATATTCAAGCTCAATCCTTATTTTTCAGACAAGGCCAATGTGGTGCGCTTTCCGGAGATCGCCTACCGTATGAGCTATGCGGATGTCGATTTCATTCCTTATCCCACTAAGGGTTATATGGCAGAAATCCTGCTCCGGAAAAAAGGCTTTAACGACCCGGTCAACCTCTGGCAGCTCACCGCCAAGGGTTCAGGCACCTGGCCGGTAAGCGAAAAATACTTTGTGAACCTGAGGGCCGTGGGCATGCTGAAGCTTCCGCTGCGCCAGCCCTATATGACAAAACAGTTTATTGGCTACGAGGACCAGTACCTCCAGGGCTACGAATACTACGTGATCGACGGGGTGGCCGGTGGCTATGGAAAGGCAAGCCTTACCCGCCAGGTGCTTAATACCCAGATAAGGATACCTTCGGGCAGGATTAAATGTCTCAACCACATCCCTATCAAGATCTTCGCAAAAACCTTCGTGAACGCCGGCTATGTTTACAGCATGCACCCGGGTCAGAACCGCCTCACCAATACCATGCTCTATTCAGGTGGCATCGGTCTCGATATCCTGGCCTTTGCCGACTTTGTAATTAAATTGGAATGGAGCTTTAACCGGTTAGGCGAGAATGGTCTATATTTACACCAACGCAACTATTTCTGAGAAAGGCTTAAGCGGTGAGCAGCGGTGCTAATGGTTTTTCCATGACAGCCGCTGGCAAGTTCAGTCACCGCCGACCGCTCATCATTCACCATGAAGGTAGCCATATACAGCAGGGTGCTTGAATCGACCCAGCAGAAGGATGTCCAACTTTTTTTTGATGAGCTGGGTAAAGAGCAGATCATACCTGTTGTTTTTGAACCCTTCTTCCAGGAGGTCAGCCTTCATCTCACGCTTCCCGGCGGCATCGAAACCTTTTCCGACCATGCCGGTCTTACCGAGGACATAGATTTTGTGATCAGCCTCGGGGGCGATGGGACCCTGCTCGATACCGTGACCCTCGTACGCGATAAGAACATCCCGGTCGTGGGCATCAATTTCGGGCGGCTGGGCTTTCTTGCCAGCATAGGCCGCGATGAGATGGCCGCAGCCATAAAGGCCCTGGCCCGCGGCTCCTATATCATCGACCGGCGCACCCTTATTCACCTCGATTCCAATATTCCCCTGTTCAACGATGTGCCTTATGCCCTGAACGAGTTCGCCATTCATAAGCGGGATACGTCGCCGATGATCAAGATCCATACCTACCTGAACGGCGAGCTGCTCAATACTTACTGGGCCGATGGGCTTATTCTGGCCACGCCCACGGGATCTACCGGCTATTCGCTCAGCTGCGGAGGTCCGGTGGCCTTCCCTGATGCCTGCAGCCTTGTGCTCACGCCCATTGCGCCGCACAACCTGAATGTACGCTCCATAGTGATACCCGATAATGCCATCATATCCTTTGAAGTGGAAAGCCGGGCCGACGATATCATCTGCGCCCTGGACTCGCGCCGCGAGATCGTGCACAAGAATGTTCTGCTGGCCGTAAGGAAGGAAAATTTCATGATGAACCTGGTAAGGCTGAATGAAAACAATTTCCTTCAAACCCTCAGAAATAAACTATCCTGGGGCCTTGACAAACGCAATTAATTCTTGCCTGTGATACCAAACCTTGCTATTTTGCGTTAGAAATCGAAGCTAAAACCCTATTACAGCATTATGAGACAATTACTGGCCGCCCTGATTTTTTGCTTACCCCTTAGTGTGTTTTCTCAGAATTCGATCGTACAGGAAGGTGAATTTGGGATCGGTATAGGTGCCGGCCATTACTTCGGTGACCTGAACACAAGGGCCAAGCTCAATCGTCCCAAAATAGCCGCAGGGGTTTTCTTCCGCAAAAATTTCGGCAATTATGTAGCGCTTCGCATAGCCGGTAATTTTGCCCAATTGGGTTATTCAGATACCTACAATACGCACAACGAATTCATGCGCCGCCGTAACCTGAGCTTCAATACCAAGGTATGGGAGCTGGGTCTTCAGGGCGATTTCAATTTCTTCCGATTTATGCCCGGTGAGCCTGATTTTCGCTTCACTCCCTATGTTACCATCGGGGCCAGTATTTTCAATTACGATCCCTATGCCTATCTCAACGGCGAAAAATATTTTCTGCGTCAGCTGGGAACCGAAGGCCAAAATGGGCAGGACAGCTCTTTCCGCGACAGAACTCCTTACAGCTCCATGTCGCTGGCCATTCCCTTTGGTGTAGGCATCAAGTATTCTATCAACGAACGGATCAATATCGGCTTCGAAGTGGTGCACCGCTTTACTAATACAGACTACCTCGACGATGTTAGCCGGACCTATGTGGACCCTTCGGCCTTTCCCGCTAACCCCGACGGGTCGCCAAGCGCCGCATTCCTGCTGTCCGACCGTTCTTATGAAACCGGTACACCCATCGGGATCAAAGGCAGGCAAAGAGGCAATAGCCAGAACAAAGACCAGTTTGTGACCGCCACGTTTTTTGTAAGCTTCAACCTGCAATCGTACAGGTGTCCTACGGCCAATTAACCTGTTTTGCAGAAAAATTGATAGACTGCACAGATGAGCTCTGTGCTTTTTTATTGGGCGAATTGGAGCCAAGGGCTTATTTTTCACCTGTGCTTAGGCATCCTGGACCGGTTTACCGGCACCGCCAGCCTTAATTTTGTACAAGCTATATGTCAGAACTAATTGATCAAATAGACAAAAACCATCTTCCCCGGCACATCGCCATCATCATGGACGGTAATGGACGCTGGGCCAAGGAGCAAGGCCATGATCGCCTCTATGGTCATTTTCATGGGGTGGAAAGCGTGCGGAATATTGTCGAGGGATGCGCAGAGCTGGGCATTGGGTACCTGACGCTCTATGCTTTTTCAACCGAGAACTGGGACCGGCCCCAATACGAGGTGGTAGGGCTAATGGAGCTGCTGGTCAATACCATCCGCAACGAAGTGGAAAGCCTGGATAAGAACAATATCCGGCTTCATGTGATCGGCGACCTGAATATGCTGCCTGACTATGCGCAGAAAGAGCTGGCCGAAGCGCTGGAGATCACCCGCAACAATACCGGGCTCAACCTTATCATGGCCCTTAGCTACAGCGGCCGCTGGGAACTGCTCAATGCTGTAAAGAATATCGCCTGGGAAGTGAAGACAGGTAAGCTTTTGGTAGAGGAGATAGACCAGCACACCCTGCAGCAATACCTTTGCACGAGCGGGTTTCCCGATCCCGAGCTCATGATCAGGACAAGCGGAGAATACAGGATCAGCAATTTCCTGCTTTACCAGCTGGCCTATGCAGAGCTGTACTTCACCAACGTGCGCTGGCCCGACTTCAGGAAACAGAACCTCTACGAGGCTATACTGGACTACCAGGGAAGGGAGCGCCGCTTTGGAAAGACAAGCGACCAGGTATTGAGTGTCGACGAGTCCTGATGCCTAGCCAACGCTCATTGAACGTCCGGCGCTTTTCGTTCGCCCGGGCCGGCATAAGGCACAGACCGCAGGCCCACGCTCACTATCCTGCCTCCGGTGCCCCCGTTTTTTGCCCCCTTATTTAACAATTCCGATTGAATTAAACCGTTAATTTGCCCTCCCAAACCTCGACCTGAGCAATTGCTTTACAGACTGAACTATTCATCATGCAACGATATTTATCCCTGATTTTTCTTTCGGTTCTTTGTGCTGTCGGATCTGCCTCTGTGGCCCAGGACACTTCGATAGTGACCTCGGTAGATCCCAGTCTGCTGGCTTTGCAAAACGCCAGGGTACCGAAAGAATATACGATCCGCTCTATCAGGGTTACCGGTATTACCACGCTCGACACCGCCATTGTGCTTTCCATTTCAGGTTTGCAGGCAGGTCAAAAGCTCACCATACCGGGGTCGGATGTTTTTTCAAAAGCCATTACCAATCTCTGGCGCCAGCGCTTCTTCAGTAATGTGCAGATCTTCATCACCGCGGTTCAGGATGATTTTATTGACCTCGAGCTGAACGTGCAGGAAAGGCCGAAGCTGGGGAACTTCAGCTTTGTGGGTCCCAAGAAATCCGAGCGCGAAGAGCTGCAGACAAAGATCCAGCTTGTGCGTGGCACAATCATCACAGAGAATACCCGCCGCAATGCCATCGAGATCATCACCAAGTTCTATGCAGAGAAGGGCTATAAGAATGTACAGGTAAGGATAGACGAAAAAACCGATCCCAATTTCGTCAATTCACTTTCCCTCACATTTTACGTCGACAAGGGCAGCAAGGTGAGGGTTGACGAAGTGAGGGTGTTCGGTAATGAGACCGTATCCGATATCAAGCTTAAAAAGCAAATGAAGGGTACAAAGGAAATGAGCAAGGCTACCCTCAATCCTACGGAAACACCCAGTCCTTTTGGCGTTAATGATAGAATAAGCTTTAAAGAATACATCAGCGATCTTGGTTTCCTGTCTCCTTCAAAGACCAGGAATTTCATTGATCCCTATTTTCGCTTCAAGCTTTTTGCCGGCGCCAAGTTCGACCAGAAAAAATTTGAGGAGGACCTCGATAAGGTGCTGGCCTATTATAACTCCCTTGGCTACCGCGACGCGCAGATTGTTGATACGGCCCTTTACTACAATAAACAAGGCAATCTGCTTGTAGACGTTAAGGTAGAGGAAGGAAGAAAATATTATTTCGGCAATATCACCTGGAAGGGTAATACCAAGTATTCCGATTCGCTTCTCAATGCCCTGCTGGGGATTGAGAAAGGTGATATTTACAATATTGACATCCTCAATGCCCGTCTTGGCAAGCAATTGAGCCAGGATGGAGGTACGGATATCAGCTCGCTTTACGTGGATGACGGCTATCTTTTCTTTAGCGTAGACCCGGTTGAAACAGCCGTATACAACGATACCATCGATTACGAGCTGAGGGTGAGGGAAGGCACGCAGGCCCGTTACAGGAATATCGTTATAACCGGTAACGAAAAAACAAAGGACTACGTGGTGCGCAGGGAACTGAGAACCCGCCCCGGCGAGCTTTTCAGCCGTGCCGATATCATTCGCTCTTCGCGAGAGCTGGCTGCCCTCAACTATTTTAACCAGGAGAAGATCAACCCGAATGTTGTACCCAACCAGGAAGACGGTACGGTGGATGTAACCTGGGAGCTGGAGGAGAAATCTTCCGATCAGCTGGAGCTTTCGGCAGGCTGGGGCGGTGGTGTTGGTCTTACCGGAACACTGGGTGTGACCTTCAACAACTTCTCCATCAACAATATTTTCAAGAAGCAGGCCTGGGATCCGCTGCCACAGGGCGATGGACAAAGGCTTAGCCTCCGATACCAGTCGAACGGGCGTGCTTTCAGCTCGTATAATTTCTCCTTTACCGAACCATGGCTGGGTGGCAAAAAACGCAATTCGCTTACACTTTCGCTGTTCCACAGCAAGTTCTCGAATGCTTATGATTTTACTACCGGCCGCTTCGATAAGGCTAAGTCGGATACCAACTACCTGAAGACTACCGGTATTTCACTCTCGCTGGGTAAGCAGCTGAAGTGGCCCGATGACTTCTTCAGCCTGATCTACTCTTTGAGCTATACGCGGTACAGCCTGCGCAACTATCCCATCTTCCAGGGCCTGAGCGACGGAACCTCTACCAACGTAAGCTTCAAGATCGGTCTTCAGCGCTCTTCCGTCTACGATCCTACTTTCCCAAGAAGCGGATCCAATTTTGTAGCCAGCGTTCAGCTTACGCCTCCTTACTCAGCGCTCAATCCTGATCTTGTAAAATCAAACAACCCGTATAAAAATCCCGAATTCCATAAATGGCGCTTTAATGCGGAATGGTTCGTGCCTATAGGTAAAGCCATGGGTGCGGACAAGAACAGGCAGTTTGTGCTCAAGCTGGCGGCCAAATACGGCTTTATGGGACGCTACAACCGCAAGCTTGATTTCTCTCCCTTCGAGCGCTTCCAGCTGGGTGGTGACGGTCTTACCAATAATGCCGGCCTCCTGGGCTACGATATCATAGCCCTGCGTGGTTACCCGGTGTTCGATAACTCGAACCCCTCTGTGAACGATCCCGACCAGACCAATGCCAACAGGTTCTTTACCATATTCAATAAATACCAGCTTGAGTTGCGTTACCCACTGGTGACCAACCCAAGCAGCACCATCTATGCCCTCACCTTCTTTGATGCGGCCAATGGCTGGTATTCGTTCAAGGATTATAATCCCTTCCGCCTCCGCCGCAGCGTGGGTGTGGGTATGCGTTTCTTCCTGCCTATGTTTGGCTTGCTCGGCTTCGACTATGGCCTTGGACTGGACAGGCTGCAGCCCGGCGACAACAGGCTGAAGAACGCCACCCGATTCACCTTTATGCTTGGCTTTGAACCTGAATAAGCCGTTAAACCATATTCATTAAACTGGAACAATATGAAAAGATTCTTCCTCCTGGCAGCTTTCAGCTTCCTGTTCGCCGGTATGGCCTCAGCGCAGAAATATGCGGTGATCGATACCAAATATATACTGGATAAGATGCCTGATTATAAAACTGCCCAGAAACAGCTTGATGATTTTGCCGCTCTTTGGCAGAAGGAGATCGACAACCTGCAAAGGGACCTGGATAAGATGTTCAGGGATTTTGAAGCAGAACAGGTACTGCTGACCGAGGAACTGAAGAAAAAGCGGGAAGACCAGCTGTTCGTAAAAGAAAAGACCATCCGCGACCTCCAGCGCCAGCGCTTTGGCTATGAGGGAGATCTGTTCAAAAAAAGACAGGAGCTGATCAAACCTATACAGGATAAGGTTTACAATGCCGTACAAAAACTTGCCGTTCAGCGGGGCTATGATTTTATACTGGATAAAAGTGAGGGAATTACGGTTATATTTGCCGACCCCAAGCTGGAAAAAAGCGATGATGTGCTGAGGGAGCTGGGTGTTAAATAAGCAAAATCTTTGTAAAAGGACATTTATCAGGCAACCATAACTAGCAAAAAGCTATCATAACTAAACATCACAAAACAATCTCATGAACAAGTTCAAAATCTTATTGATCGCTGCGGCTTTGGTTTTCACGTCCAGCGCTGCGATGGCTCAGAAAACAGGTTACATTAGCCTTGAGCAGGTGCTGCAGATCATGCCCGAGGTAGGTAAGATCGATACCCTGATGCAGACTTTCCAGAACGATTCTCTCAATCCTCAATTTGCCTACCTGGTGCAAGAGTACAACAGGAAGGATACAATGGTAAATACAAAAGACTCAGTTAAGCTGACTCCAACAGTGAAAAGACAAATCCGTCAGGAAATGGCCGATATCGAATACCAGGTTCAGAACTGGCAGACCTATGCACAGAACATTATGCAGGCCAAGCAGAACCAACTGCTCGAGCCCATCTACCGCAAAGTATACAGTGCCATACAAACGGTGGCCAAAGACAATGGCTATTCCTATGTATACAGCCGCGAGGCCCTGCTGGTAGGTCCTGCAGCCGATGACCTGCTTCCGCTGGTGGCAAAAAAGCTTAACCTCAAGCTGCCTCCGACCTATACGCCCGGATTCAAATACCAGTAAACAGATAATATCAGCCGTCCGCTGATAACGATATGCAAAGAGACATGCCAGCCGGCATGTCTCTTTGTTTTTGCGGGTGTATGGGAGAGGCTTTTTATTTTTGGCTTATGACAGGACCG